>NZ_JBAWAC010000622.1:0-3681 GCF_049589095.1 Haladaptatus sp.
CACGATGCCACAGCTACCATCGCCCACCAACGTCCCGTGAACCGTCGCTCCACTTTGGGTGGTGAACCGAACGTCGCCACCGCCCTTCGGTGGCGCGGTGCCGGTCGTCGTTTCCCCAGTTGTTTCCTCGCTCGTCTCTTGAGTGGTGGTTTCCGACGTCGTTTCCTCGTCCGTCGTCGAACTCGTACTCGTCTCCGTTCCGGATCCCGTCTCCGTCGTTCCCGTTCCGGCTCCCGCCTTCGTCGTTCGTTTCCCGTCGGGCGTCCCGGTACTCGTCGATACCTTCTTACCGCCGGACGAACAGCCAGCGAGTGTCGCCGTCGCTGCGACTCCGACCGCTCGGAGGAGACGACGCCGTGTCGGCGTTTCGCTCATTGCTCGAACACTCCTTCCAGGGGGGTTAATTATACGCGAGCTAATGTCGGTCGTTCAACGAACGAACGACTGTTTACACCGTTTTCGGACGCTCTCGAACTGTTTCTGTCACTTCGATTTCCGTCGATTTTGAGACTTCGATCGTCGTTTTCTTGCCGTTCCCGAAAACAGTTAACCGTCGGCCGCGTACACACCGCCAATGCTGCTGGTGTTGTGTGTGGACCTCGACGACGATCTCGGCCGGAAGACGGGCTTTAATACGCCGGTCGTCGGTCGGGACGAGGTCGAGGCCGCCGCCGTCGCGCTCGCCACCGCAGACCCCGAGGACAGCGACGTGAACGTCATGTTCGAGGGCGTCCACCTCTACGACCGAATCCAATCCGACGAGAGCGTCGAAGTCGCGATCGTCACCGGCAACGAGGGGAGTGATATCAGCGCCAACCGGGAAGTCGGCGAGGAAGTGGATACCGTGTTGGCGAGCATCAACACCAGCGAGGAGATCACGACCGTCATCGTCACCGACGGAGCACAGGACGAGAGCGTCATCCCGGTCATCCGTTCGCGTATTCCCGTGGACGGCGTCCGCCGCGTCGTCGTCCGGCAGGCACAGGACTTGGAGTCGATGTACTACACCATCAAGCAGGTGCTGGACGACCCCGAAACCCGCGGGACGATTCTGGTCCCGCTCGGCATCCTGATGCTCATCTACCCCCTCGCGCTCGCGGCCGACCGACTCGGCATGCCCGGCGGGGCCGTGTTCGGCGGGACGTCCGCCCTCCTCGGACTTTACATCCTCTTCCGTGGTCTGGGTCTCGAACGGTTGGTCGATCGCTTCGCGGAGAAAACCCGGGCGAGCCTCTACTCCGGTCGCGTGACGCTCATCACCTACGTCGTCGCCGCCGCACTGCTCGTCATCGGCGGCGTCAGCGGCGACAACACCCTCGATTCCAACCAACACCAACACGACGGTAACAGCCTGGGCGCGCTTCGCGTCCTCGCGGCGCTCATCTACGGCGCAGTCGTCTGGTTCTCGGCCGCCGGGATCACCTCCAGCCTCGGCCAGATCACCGACGAATACCTCGCCGACGATTTCAAGTGGCGCTACCTCAACGCGCCGTTCTACGTCCTCGCGATCGGCGGCGTTCTCTACGCCGTCAGCGCGTACTTCCTCAGCCGCGCCTCGCTCGAATTCCTCGCCGGGATGCTCACCGCCGGAACCCTGCTCGGCCTGACGAGCACCCTCATCTTCGCCATCGCCGAATCGCGCTATTCGAGGTCAGGACAGGCACGAGCGAGCTAAAATTTCGGTTTCACGAATTTCGTCCGTTCTACTTCTACAATTCCGTCCTTCTGAGTGGCGCGCGCTGACGGGACGGTTCGGCCGAACTGCTGGCCGAACTGTCTCGGAAAATACGTGCGAGGTTTCGCGAGCGGTAGCGAGCGAACGGCTCGTCAGAGCGAAGCTCTGACGGTGGATGAGTGAGCGACCGGAGGGAGCGAAGGAATCGGCTGGGGAGGCGTGTGGGCTGTTGCGGTGCGGTTTCATTGCCGCTCGGTATTTGTAGTCACAGTAAAATTAGCACTTTCTCGTAACGACTGGCCGTCTAAAACCGCTAAAGAGCCAAAAACCCAACTACCGATCTCTACATGAAGTCCGCGATTCCGGACTGTTTGTTCTTGTCGTTCTCGAAGACGCTCTCCAGCGAGCGCTCCAGGATCCGCAACCGCTGTTTGGTGTACTCGCGGCAGTCGTACTCCTCGGCGACCTGTAGCGCGGTGTCCATGTACTTGTTCACCGAGCCTTGGTGCACCGTCAGGTTCACCCGGCCGCCGCACTCCCGGCAGTCGCCGGAGAGAGGCATTCGCCGATACTTCACGCCGCAGTCGAGACACCGGGTTTCCTGCCGCGAGAACGCACGAAGGTTCCCGATGAGGTCCGGCAGGAAGTGCCCCTCGATGACGCGCTCGGCCACGTCCGTCTCATCGACTGCTCGCGTCTTCCGGGCCAGTTCCAACTGGGCATTCATCTTGTCCATCATCGACCCGAGCGTCTTGTACGCCGAGAGGTCCGGCCCGAGCGCGATGTTCGAGGTGTCGTGCGTGTGCCGGAAGCCGGTGTACTCGCGGTCGGTGCCCAGATACTCCTCCGCGATGGTGATGTCCACGTCCTCCGGGTCCGCCATCTCCAGCGTCGCCTCGTAGAACTCGCGGGGATACCGGTCCACGATGTCCATGTTGTGCGCCTCGTCGTCGATCTCCGAGGGGTCGATGCGCGAGGACATCACCAGCGGCGCGTCCATCTGCCCACCGCGCTTGTCCGGCAGGAACTCCTTCGAGAAGTTGAGCAGGCCGTCCATCAGCAACATCACGCAGTCCTCGTCGCCGTCGCACTGACCAACATAGAGGTCGTTTGCGACGAGCGTATGAGTATCCGAAACCGTAACAGAGTAAGTCCGTTCAATATCGCTCTCTACAACTTCTACTGATTTCACCTCATCAAGCCACAGGTCGCCACCGTCACCGAATAGACGCTGAGTACGCACGGGAACCGCATTAAGTGCATCTTGCAACGCTTTGGACTTTCTATCGAGGTCAAACCCGATACTCTCGGCAAAACGAACAGCGTTTTCCGAAGTTATCTTGAGAACCCACGATTCGAATTCTGGAACCGGCTCCTGCTCATAGAATTCAGCAACTGCTCCTGTCGAAGGTCGTCGCAGTTCGCTATACACCTTGGTTGTGATTCCGAATCGCTTCAGTACCGCAACAAGGTCGTCTTTTAGCTCATCGCTTATCGTGGATGCTCTGATGTCGATTCTCTCACTTGAGGTACTGCCGTCCCCACTGAAATATCCGCGCAGATATTCCCGAAGAACCTGTTGTGGTGAGTTCCAGAGACACTGAGGAATCCGTTTTTCTTCTGCGCTTGAACCTACTTTTAGAACTTCGTCAAACAGCAGTGCAACGAGACGACTTGAGGTAGTAACCTTCCATTCATTTTCTTCATACGGAGACACTGAAAGCTTGTTCTCCAGTGTCTGGATGATGTGATTTCGGGGTGCCTCATCAGGAACACAAATCGTCGTTTGGTAGAACTCTCCTTCCTCACGTCGAGTGAAACCCTCGGCTGTGTAATAGCCGAGGACTCGTCCCATATCCTCATCAATACTCAGCATTCTATTGACCGACGCTGTATCTCGACAAACACCGAGCATGATGTCGTCCGGCAGGATTTGGACTAACTGGTCCTTTCCGAATAGCTCCACGAATACAGCTACGGGAACACTATCTCGATTCACCCAATTG
>NZ_JBAWAC010000623.1:0-3880 GCF_049589095.1 Haladaptatus sp.
GGGGGCTCTGGCGACGGGTTGGCTTCCCGTTACAGTGTCACCAACCCCCCCACGAAAGTTCTCGTCCCGGATGGCCCTAGAACCCCGCGCTGCCCAATCGTTTTTCGCTTCGATACGACCGACGAGCGATTTCTCCGATTTCGATACTCGAATCTGTTCTCAAACAGTCGCTTGGAGCCGGTCGCGTACCGCCGGAAGCGCCTCGCGTGAAGCGATGAGCGCGACACGGTCTCCCGCTTCGAGCTTCGTTCCCGGCAGCGGAATGGTCATCCGCTCACGGTTTCGACCGTGTGCGTAGATCCGTGCGTTCGTGGGGAGTTCGACCGCCTGAACGCGCGTCCCGACCAGCGGCGAGTCGTCCGGAATCGTCATCGTCGTCAACTGGAGGTTTTCGGTCAGGTCGGCGATGACGTCGAAGTCGCCGCCGAGAAGCGCGGTTTTCGCCCCTGCCGCACCGAGGCGCTCAGGGTAGATCACGTCGTCCACGTCGTCCGCGAACTTCTGGTAGATCTCCTCCCGGTAGTCCTCGTCGATGCGCATGACGGTTCGACAACCGTGGTGCTTGCCGACCATGCACGCCGCGAAGTTGACGTTCAAGTCCCCCGTCAACCCGCCGATCGCGTCCGCCGACTCGATGCCCGCCTCGGTCAGTACGTCCTCGTCCGACCCGTCCCCTTCGACGACCTCGAAGCCGTCCTCTCGCGCACGATCCACTTTGTCGGGGTCGTCATCGACGACGACGACCTCGTGACCCTCCTCCGAGAGTATCTGTGCGGTCCGGATCCCGACACGACCATACCCAACGATAACAAATCGCATACTGTTTCAGAACGCAACCGACGACAAAAACGTCACGGTCGGTGAAGGTAAGTTGACAAAAAGGTCGAAGCGTCGGTACGCTTCACGAAGTTCGTACGATCCGACTTCGGCACGAATTTCGCTTCCGTCACGGATTTCTCTTCCGTCACCGATTCCGCTTCCGTTGCTGCTGGCGTAGGGCTTTCCACCGACGATGGTGGTTCTCCCCGTTCGGTCACGTCAGCGGGCGTTGAGTCATCATCCGTCGCGTCGAATGCGACGATCATCCCGTCGTGACACTCGTTTGCCGTCGTTGCACTCCTTCGTTCGGGGGAGCGTCAGCGACCGTTGACCGTCTTCGATCCGCGATAAAAAGAGAACAGATAGAAAAGGAAAGAGACTGGCGAACTCAAATTCTCGTTATTTGTGGCCTTTCACAGCCTCTTCAGCCGACATCGGGACGCCCTTTGGGGGCGTCGTGTCCGCCTGTTTACCGGTCTTGGTGTTCTTCGTTTTGAAGTCTCCGCCGTCCGTGGTGGCGAAGCCACCCTGGATGTCGGAGTTGATGACCTTCGTGGTACCGTACCAGGACCAGACACCACGGTTGTTGACCGTACCGGGTGCCGAGCAGTTCTCGCCACAGACGGGCGTCTTATCGTCGACTTTTACGACCGTATTCTTGACGTACGGTGTTCGGTCACCCTTCGCGTTCAGGCGGATGTTGGAGATGTTGTTCGAGTGGAAGTACGAATCCTCGACGTTCGTAATCCCTTTCGCTCCCTGTTTCCCCGGACCTGACGCGTACAGACCGTTGTTGACAGTCTTTGCTACGTGCGTGCGACGAACCGTGATGACGCCCTGGTGCGGGAGGTTCGCATTGACCCACATGCCGCCTCCGCTTTTTCCGGGCTTCGTACCGTCGCCCATGTAGACGTTTTCGATGAGACCGTGACCGTCCGGCGATTCGACGCCAGGCATCATGATGTAGGACTGGCCGCTGTCCTGTCCCTTGATACCGACGTTGCGAATCGTCCATCCGCTTCCGCTCGTCGTGAACGCGACTCCGGCACCTTCGGCGGTGAGATCGATAAGCGTGTTTTCGAACGTTTCTCCGTCGCCGACTTCGATCGCCTTTTGCTGGCCAGCGGGGACGGTAATCGTATCATACCCTTTCGCACTCGCCACTGAACTGACGCCTACTGCCCCTGTCGCGGCCACTGCGGTACCGGCCGCCTTCAGGAACGAACGTCGTTTCAGAAACGATCCATTGTCGGTTGTGTCGTTTTCGAATTCGCGTGCCATGCAGGTTCAACGTGAGGTTGGTATGGTAAAAGTGTAGCGATTCTCTTTCAATGTGGTACTAACAATTTATAAGGTGGCCCATGATGCGACGTTGTGACCGATTACCACGGAATCGACGCTGGAATACCGAGATAGTCGAAATCGTACACGAGAGCGATTCTCTTGGGATACGTGAGCGGAGATACGCCTCGTTACCGAGGTAAACCCGGAGCGAAATGAGTATCTACAGCTTACTCGTGGACAACGTCACCGGCAAGGGGAAAATTCCAGATAGTTTCTTGATGATTTATTCAGGCAGGTGCGGTGATACGCATAGGCTTCGCTTACAAGCGGGGCTGTAGAGTATAACAAAGTACCACGAAGGGGGTGTACGATGTGAATGAGCGGAGCATCTGAACATCGGCACCTCCATCCTCTCGACAGTATACGCCAGCGAGTCGTTGGGCGGATCGGGGTCAGAGCGACATCCTCAACGCATCGAACCATCGATACGCGTTCCGTCGTGAGGTGGGGGCAGTGACTTCCGACGGACCGCGTACCGTCGTGCTCGGATTCGATGCGCTTTCTTTCGAGTATCTCGACGAATTTGCGGACGAACTGCCGAATTTCGGCCGTCTCCGTTCCACGGGTATCGACGCACCACTTCGTTCGACACATCCACCGTGGACCGGAAGCGCGTGGCCGTCGATGTACACGGGGACCGATCCGAGTCAGCACGACGCGTACGGGTTCTTCGACTACGAGAACACGTATCCGGACGAGGCGAACATCATCACCCGCAACGACGTACAGCAACCGGCGATTTGGAACTACCTCACCTCCATCGACGAGCCGTCCATCGTGCTCAACGTCCCGGTCACGCATCCTGCGGAGCCACTGAATGGAGTCCTCGTTCCGGGATACCTCGCATCGGAGGACGCCGATGGCTATCCAAAGGACATCAGAGGCGAGTTGTCCGACGCGCTCGGCGAGGAGTACACCATCTACTCACAAGCGGAGATGGTGAGCGACAAGGAACGCAAACTCGATGGATATGCTGACCTCGTTGGCATGCGTGCGCGCGCGGCAGAATATTTACTGACGAACTACGAGTGGCGCGTGGCGATTATCCAAGTGCAAAAGACGGATGCAGTTTTCCACAATTTCGACGAACGAAGCGCGTTCCGGCGGATTTACCGGGCGGCCGATGACCTCGTCGGCACCGTTCAGCAGTGCGCCGCCGACGCCAACATCGTCGTCTGCTCGGACCACGGGATGGGTGTCACGAACGGGTACAAACTGTTCGTGAACGAGATTCTCCGAGAACACGGCTTCGTCCGGGAGGATTCGACCGGGAACAACTACGGAACCAGTCTCAGTTCGGTTAAGCAATCGATCGTTAACCCGGACGAGCAAGCCACCACGGACACTGAAACCAGTCCGATAGAACGCGCAGCGTCAATGGGGATTACCGGACTCGGTAAGGTCGGCTTAACCCCGGCGAAGATTCTCACCGCGGCCCAGCGTGTCGGATTGGAGGAGGAACTGAAACGCCTCGTCCCGGGCAACGTTCGCTCGGCGGCCGAACGAACCGTCGATTGGCGTCGGTCGAAGGCGTACTGTCGGGCGCTCGGTGAACTCGGTATCCGAATCAACCTCGAAGGACGTGACCCCAGCGGTGTCGTTCCGCAATCCGAGTACGAAGCCGTTCGGTCGGAACTCATCGAAATCCTCTCGTCGGTCAGAACGCCGGACGGACGCTTGGCGTTCGACTTCGTCGACAGGGCGGAAAACGTAAACC
>NZ_JBAWAC010000624.1:0-2724 GCF_049589095.1 Haladaptatus sp.
TCTGCTTGACGTCCTGATTCGACACCGGCGTACGGACGATCACGATCTTGTTCTCGTCGATGATCTTCTGGAAGTCGATCGAACTTTCCCGTTGGGCGATAATCCGCCGAATGACACCGTTCTCGACCCAATTTTTCACTCGCGACAGGAGGGGACGAACAGCATCGTCGTCCATCTGGGCGATCTCGTTCACGAATTCCTTTATGTAGGGGTCCTCGACCTCCTCGGCGAACTGCTCGCGACGCTCCTGATTCAGGAGGACGAAGTAGAAATCGATCACCGAGTAGTCTTTGTCCGATTTCATCATTGCTCGGCCCATGCTCTCGGTAATCGCCCGCATTCGTGGCCCCCAATAGTCGTCGTTATCCAGAATCGCTTTCAGGTTCTCGAGGCGATCTTCTATTTCGCGTTCCTGTTCAACCTGACTGTCCGTTTCGGGGATTTCGAGGAAGTTGATTCCGACATCCCGATCAAAGTCCTCGTCGCCGGGTTCGATCCAAATCACATCGTCGAGGCGGTCCTCCGGGAGGAGTTGGAGGAGTTCTTTCGAGTCGCGTGCTTTGGGGTCGAAGTAGACGAAGCCATGACCGGCGTATGCGAGCTGCACCATCCAGTTCAACAGTTCCGTCGTCTTTCCGGCTCCTGTCGTTCCACACACCCAGTTGTGCTGAAAGAGCGATCCGAACTCAATCGGTACTTCGCGGAAGCCCTCTTGGGCACTGTCGTTGTAACCTGTCCAGAGTGGGCCTTCGGGGCGCGTCCGTGAACCTTCGAGCAACCGACGTACCTTCGGCCCGGCGACGACGCCGTGTTCTTCCGTATGAGTGAGTACTTCAGCGCCGCCGATTCGGTCGTTCTTCGTTGGCGTTATCTGATACGGTTCACCGGTTGGCGCTCGAAGCTCATCGGGGATCTCGTCGTCTTGTTCGTCGCGATCGGCGTCTACTGACTCGGTGTCAGGAGTGTCTTTGTTGCCGAATAGGTTGTCGAACATCGTGTGTCACCAAAATCCCGGCGTCGGGCTTGCACCGACGTGGCGGCGTGGACCATCCGGGAAGCGAGGGAGTGCCGTCGTTGTTACTCACTGCGCTGACTGTCGGCTGGAACCTCGCCGCCGCGTTGGGAGTAACGCCAGTCGATTTTCGGCGTCTCAATTTCCTTGTTCGGGATGTGTGCAGCACCGGCGAGTTCGCTCACCGAGAGAATCATCTCGCGGTCCTCCCACTCCCGAGCGTGGAGTTTCTCGATGAACGCGCCGCGGTCGCTGGCAGGAACAGGCTCGTCAGTAAACCCCTGCTCAGTCATGGTGTTGTAGTAGCGGGTGAACATTCCCGCGACGCCTCGTGCCCGTGATTCGGCTTCATACGGGTCCGGTGAGACGGCGAGAATCCGCATATTGGTGTGAAAACCGTACTGTCCCCGCTGCATTTCGACGACGTCCGCCGCTTCGCGGTCCTTCTTACTCGCATCACGAGTACGGGGGTTCAGCCACCCGACAACCTGGTCCGACCGAAGCCCCTCGGCGACGTCGTCCACGCTCTCTCCCCGAGAAAGGAGTCCCCCTTCGCCTTCCGTCCAATCGTTTTTCGCGGGCCGGAAGACGACCTGCACAACGACCCGCGTTTCCGGCGTCGAAAGCATCTCGCTCGTTACTTCGCCATACGGGTCGCGCTCGAAGCCGTCGCCCTGGTGGTTGCGAATCGGGTAGTAGTAGTGACGGTTCAAGTCAAGCTCGGCACCCGCGATATAGTCGTTAGGACGGATTTGCGGGAATGCGTCGCCGCCCTCCACTCGGAATACCTGCGTATTCGAGTAACTGTTCGCGACGCGTCGGCGGAACTTGTTTGCGGCACTCTCGTCGGCGGCATGCATGTAGAACTTCAGCTTCTCCTCATCGAACCACAACTCGAAGGAGTGGTGCTGGCTAATGTTTGTGTCTCGAATCCCTTTCGTTCGAACGTCGTGGAGCGATTGGAGCATTGCTGCACCATCGACAATTCCCTGATTATCTTTGTAGGGGCGAATTCCAAGCAAGACACCCGGTGTCTCGTCTACGGTTTGGGTGTATGATTCACCGAGTTGCGTTGCCGTGTAGCTCCCGTGCGTCTCGTCACTGCCGAACAGCCCCATTAGATCTCACCCCATTCGTCGGCGATATACTCCTCGAAGGGACCGTGCTCGCTGGCTTTGTAGCTATAGACTGTATCCTCGAACGGTGAGGCCCTGACTTGCGCGTGCATCCACCCCTCGACGTCTGCATAATCAACGAGATAGTCGGTGTACCCGAGTCCCTGCTCACCACGTTTGGCGTGCTGAGTGATGAACTGTAGTTGCTCGTCGTTCATCCCGAAGCGTTCCTTTGCGTCTTGCTCTTCCAGCTTGTCCGTGTAGAAGAACTCAGTCGTCGGAATCTGCCCGAGGATAGCGCGTTTGTACTCTTGCATATCCGTGTCGTCAGCACTCGCGAAGTCACCCGGTCGGTGTGAGAGGAACCACAGGCCAGCGTTAAAGTGTCGCCAGTGGCGGGCCGACTGTTGAAGCCAGGCGAGGATTTCCTTCGATTGGAAGAGATAGTGCGCTTCATCGACGACGAAGAGCGTCTCGCCAGGTGCGCGTTTCACCGCTTGATAGACCTGTCCGAGCATCAACTGGAGCATCGTCGCTTTGTCCGCCGCTGCTCCGAGTCCCTGGATCTGCTGAAGGTCGAGATACGATACTTGACTC
>NZ_JBAWAC010000625.1:0-2708 GCF_049589095.1 Haladaptatus sp.
CGAATCACCGAGCTGTCAGAGATGATCGCGGAGTACAGCGAGGTCGAGACACCGGTCAACAAACCCGTCGTCGGCGCGAACGCGTTCGCTCACGAGAGCGGGATTCACGCGGCGGGCGTCATCGAGAACAGCGACACGTTCGAGACTGGCGTGATGAAGCCGGAGATGATCGGGGCCGAACGCGAGTTCGTCCTCGGCAAACACACCGGAACGCACGCCGTTCGAAAACACCTCCAGCAGTCCGGGTTCGTCCCGACGGAGGCCGAAGTCCGGAAGATCACCCGCAAGGTCAAAGACCGCGGCGCGGCGAAGAACCGCGTGACGGTGAGCGACGTACAACGGTTCGCCCGCGAACTGGGCGTCGATTCTCACGAGGAGGTCAAGGCATAACCATGTCCCCTCGCGTTTTTTACACGGACGGAGAGCGGCCGCTGACACGCGGGTGCAAGAATTGCCCGTCACGCAAGGATTATTTGGGTATCACCACGAACGGTGATAACACAGATGCCACGAGGACGCTTGACCCACGGTTCAGCGGTGTCGAGCGTTGCGGCCGCGGAGCGCGTGCTCATTATTGTAGGGGTCTAGCTACCCCTCATCTATTCTTCACCCCGAATCCGAACGAATCGCAACCCAACAGCACGACGCATAGGTCCAAACCGATGACAGGCACACGACAGCAAACCGGCACGTATCGACCGACGAACGACTATCGACCGACGGCCCACCAGCCGTCGGCCGACACGCGAACAGAGGTGACGAAGGCGTGAGCGAGCACACGGCACAACCCGTCTCCCGTGAGGGGGACGAGGACCCGGAAACGGGTGTCACGGACTCGGCCGCCCCGAAAACCGACGATTCGGCCGCCGATGACGGATCGACCGAGCCCGCGCGAGCGACTGGCGCTCACGCGGTCGTCTCGACGCTCGAATCGGCCGGTGTCGAGGCAATGTTCGGCGTGCAAGGCGGGGCCATCATGCCCGTCTACGACGCGCTGTTCGACTCGGACATCCATCACGTGACGATGGCTCACGAGCAGGGTGCGGCCCATGCCGCGGATGCTTACGGCGTCGTCACCGGCGAACCGGGCGTCTGTCTGGCGACCTCGGGTCCGGGTGCGACGAACCTCGTCACCGGCATCGCGGACGCCAACATGGACTCGGACGCGATGGTCGCGCTGACGGGACAGGTCTCGTCCGAACTGGTCGGCTCCGACGCGTTCCAGGAGACCGACACCACGGGCGTGACGGCACCAATCACGAAGCACAACTACTTCGCGGACGAGTCGGACGCCATCGGCGACATGGTCGGCGAGGCGTTCGCGTTGGCCGAAACCGGCAGACCCGGCCCGACGCTCGTGGACCTGCCGAAGGACGCGACGATGGGCGAGACCGAGAACGAACCGGGGAAGACCGAAACCCCTTCGACCTGCTCGCCGCAGACGGAGGCCGACGCGGCAAACGTCGAAGCCGCCGCGCAAGCCATCGAGAGCGCGGAGAAACCGCTGTTGCTGTTCGGCGGCGGCGTCGTCAAAGGGAACGCCTGCGAGGAAGCGCGAAACTTCGCCACCGACCACGGGATTCCCGTGGTGACGACGATGCCAGCCATCGGCTCGATGCCCGAAGACCACGACCTCTGTCTCTCGTGGGCGGGCATGCACGGAACCGGCTACGCCAACATGGCCATCACGCACTGTGACGTGCTGATAGCTGTCGGCTGCCGATTCGACGACCGACTGACCGGCGGTATCGACACGTTCGCCCCGGAAGCAGAGGTCGTCCACATCGACATCGACCCGGCCGAGATTTCGAAGAACGTCCACGCGGACTACCCGCTGATCGGTGATGCAGGAACGGTCATCGAACAAGTCGATGCGGCGTTCTCGATGGATGAAGACGAAGACCGAGACGACTGGACGGCATGGCGCGAGCGGTGTCGAACGTGGCGAGACGAGTTCCCGCTGACCTACGACACGCCCGACGACGAACCGCTGAAGCCGCAGTTCGTCGTGGAGGCGCTGGACGAGGCCACCGACGATGACGCCGTCGTCACGACCGGCGTCGGCCAGCACCAGATGTGGGCCGCCCAGTTCTGGACGTATCGGAGCCCGCGTACGTGGGTGTCCAGTCACGGACTGGGAACGATGGGCTACGGACTGCCCGCGGCAGTCGGCGCGCGTTTCGGAGCGGACGACGACCAACAAGTCGTCTGCATCGACGGCGACGGTTCCTTCCAGATGACGATGCAGGAACTCTCCGTGGCCGTGCGCGAGAACCTCGACATCACCGTGGCCATCCTGAACAACGAGTACATCGGGATGGTCCGCCAGTGGCAGGACGCCTTCTTCGAGGGTCGGCGGATGGCCGCCGACTACGACTGGTGTCCCGAGTTCGACAAACTGGCCGAGGCGTTCGGCGCGAAGGGGTTCGCCGTGGATTGTTACGACGAAGTGGCCGACACCATCGAGGAGGCGTTGGCCTACGACGGACCGTCGGTCATCGACTTCCACGTGGACCCCGACGCGAACGTCTATCCGATGGTGCCGAGCGGCGGTGCGAACGGGAAGTTCGCCCTCTCGGAGGACCAACTATGAGCGGCGAAGAATCGACGGACGACGCCCCGTCTCAAACCCCATCCGCGGGCATGCCCGGCACGGCTCCCGACGAGCGACCACATCCCGAGGGTCGCCGGAACGAGCAGGGCATCCG
>NZ_JBAWAC010000626.1:0-2919 GCF_049589095.1 Haladaptatus sp.
GGTGACGAGTCGGCGTCCGTCGGCGTGAACCTGTTGGGGTCGCCCGGACGACGAGTGGCGAACTTCGAGGTCCTCTTCCGGTGGGAACAACGCGGTACCGGCACCCGCGCCGAACTGATAGTCCGCCGTCGTGCGAAGTGCGGGTAAATCCTCTGTCATTGCGCCGGATTTCGTGCGAGGGGGTGAAAGCCCTTCGACACGCGGCCGCAACCTTTGTTATATGGTGACGAATACCACGCTAGCTATCGATTTGAGGACGATTTATTAGGTGTCAGTCCCAAAGCGGCAGTATGAACACGAAAGAAATGCTGGGAATCGCACTCCTCCTCATCGGGTGTGTCGTGATCTTCGGCGTCATTTCGATGATCGGCACCTTCGTCGGGAACGCGCTCGCGGCACTCGCCACGGTCGCACTCGCTGCCGGTGCGCTGCTGTACGGGACGGGCGAAGAAGGCCGTCCGGTCTAAAGCAGGAACGTCTCGGTTCGTTCGCTCAAGTCGATAAAGCTGTCAGCCGCCTCGATGAGTTCTTCGGCGGACGATTCTTGGAACCCCATCACTTCCACGCGCACTCCCTCGTGACGGAGGTGTGTGGCGAGCTGTGCGAAGTCGCCGTCGCCGGTACAGAGAACGACGGTATCCACTTTCGGGGCGAGCGTGATCGCATCGAGACAGATCCCGACGTCCCAGTCGGCTTTCTTCGACCCGTCGCCGAACGTCTTTATCGCCTTGATCTTCGCCTCGAACCCTATTTCGGTGAGTGCGTCGAAAAAGCGATCCTCGTCCGGGCTATCGGCCTGAATGACGTAAGCGATGGCACGCGTTAGCTCCCGTTCCTGTGTCGCTTTCGAGAGGAGAGAGGAGTAATCTATATTTCGGCTGTAAACGCTTTGAGCAGTGTGATAGAGGTTTTGCGCGTCAGCTAACACCGTGACGCGCTGAGAGGGATGTATCTCCGTCATACGTTAGTGTGATAACTACTGGCATAAAGAAGTTGCTTGTCCGATACTGTCACGATGTCGGTGTCTTGTGCCACGTAAGCGTCATCGAATCCGGGTCCAACATGTAATACCGTTCCCACGTCGGCGCGACGCTGACCACCCGTGTATCGCCGATCGTCGTCTCCGCGTGTTGGTGGTGATGCCCGATGAGACAGAGGTCGGGCGACAGCGCCTCCAGCAGATCGTCGATGTGCGAGCAGCCGACGTCGTAATCCTCGGCGACCGGCAGACCGTGTGGTGCCTCGTGGGTCATCAGTACGTCCACGGAGCCGAGTTCCATCGCTTGCTCTACGTCCTCGTACGTGAAGTGGCGACGGCGTTCGCCGACGAGGTTCGCACGTGGGCGGTCGTACTGTGTCGGCGCGAAGTTACCCGACAGCCCGGCGATTCGGAGGCCATCGAGTTCGACGGCGGTGCTGGCGAGGAGATGTGCGTTTCTCACGCGTGAGTTGGAGACCAATCCGTTTCGCAGTGCTTCGATGACGTCGAAATCCTCGTTGTTGCCGCCGATGAACCACGTCGGTGCGGGCAGATCGTAGAACATCAGGTCACCTAACTGCAGAGTTACGTCTGGGTCTGCCTCGCGGTAGGCCGCAAAGAGCGCGCGACGGTGGGCGTGTTCGTCGGCGTGAGCGTCTCCGAGGACGAGCATCTCCGAAAAATATGTACGGAGGTGTGATAAGACCGACGGATCGTATTCTCACGACGTAGCAGTTCGTGTCATCCGGTTGCGACGAGCGTGATGGCCGCAAAGACGACGAGTCCGACACCGTAGAAGAGGAGTTTGATGTCGTTCGCCAACGCCGTCGGTCGGTCATCCGCAGGGTCTGCGATGGTACTTTGGAGACCGATCGACTGTGCGTTCGTCACCGCCGTTCCCATCCGGATCTTTTTGGTGCCGCTTAGTGCGAACACCAAGCTGGCAAGTCCGAGTCCGAACAGGCCGATGAGAACGATCGGCGACCGCGTGAGGGCGAACACGACCACGACCGTCAGTCCAGCATAGACGAGCGTGTAGCGCAGGCCACAACGCCGCACGAGCGACCAGTTCATACCCGACCAATGATGTCAGTATATATAATAATTCGTCCGCGGTGAACTCCCTCCCTACTCGGATTCGCAGACTCTGCCGTCGGCGCAAGGCATAAGTTCTCACGCCACACCCAATTGGATATGCCACATGCTGGTGCGCTCACTACGTTCGTTTACGAGCGGATGAGCACCGGCGTCGTCGGAAAACGCACAAAACGCGCGGCATGAGGTTCGTGGCGGGCGTGGCACCCTCGTTTCGAGCCATCCTCGTTTTGCACCGCGCGCTAACCGATTTCCGACACACACCGATGACAGACACAGACACACCGTTTCGCGGGGTCTATCCCGCGATGACAACGCCCTTCGAGGGCGAAAGCATAGATCACGAACTCCTCTACAACGACGCCCAGCGCCTCGAACGCGCCGGGGTTGACGGCCTCGTTCCGGTCGGTTCGACCGGCGAGAGCGCGACCCTGAGCCACGACGAACACGTCGAGGTCGTGGAGACCGTCGTGGACGCCGTCGACATCCCCGTCATCGCTGGCGCGGGGAGCAACGCGACGCACGAAGCCCTCGAACTGGCGGGGCGCTCCGCGGACGCCGGGGCGGACGGACTCCTTCTCATCTCGCCGTACTACAACAAGCCCGAACCGACGGGGATGGAAGCGCACTACCGAACGATCGCGGACGAGGTCGACCTCCCGCAGATCGTCTACAACGTCCCGTCCCGAACCGGACGCAACATCGCGGTCGAGACGACCGTTTCGCTGGCCGAACACGAGAACATCGTGGGGTACAAAGCCGCGAGCGGCGACCTCGGCCAGATCAGCGAAATCATCGAACGAACTCAGGACGAGGCGTTCGCGGTCCTCTCCGGCGACGACGCC
>NZ_JBAWAC010000627.1:0-2215 GCF_049589095.1 Haladaptatus sp.
GGTATCAGCCTTGTCCTCTTGGGGTCATGCGGGCTGTTCACTCATCTCATTGGCAGTTGCATAGCTTTTTAAGTATGGGATTACTTTGGTAAAACGCAATGGCGAAAGGTACGGTTGACTTCTTCAACGACACCGGTGGCTACGGCTTTATCGACACAGAGGACTCTGACGAAGACGTTTTCTTCCACATGGAAGACGTCGGTGGCCCTGACCTCGAAGAGGGGCAAGAAGTCGAATTCGACATCGAACAGGCTGACAAAGGACCGCGCGCGACGAACGTCCAGCGCCTGTAAACGGCATCAGTAGTAACTGATTCTCGCGGGAGTTGACGCTGCCGCGCGAAAACAACGATTTTTGACCCACGGTGACAACCGTAGGCCGTATAACCCGGGACGCGTATCCGTGAATATGGACAGTGCCATCGACGATGACCTGTATCAGCGGACACGGAAACTGCTCGAACCCGGAGAGATCCAACTCAACGGAGCCATCGTTCACACGGACCTCGGTAGCGACGAGGACATCGAGATGCACCAAGCGTCGGTGGATATCGGTGACGTCATCGCGGAACACGCGGGTCACGACCCGCGCGACACCTACGTCTACTCCGGGACCGACGACACGGACTTCGCGTCGAACCAACACCAAGGGCTCACCCTCGATGGCGAGGAGTTCGTCTGGGAGTGCCAACAACTGCTTCGGAACGGCACGTTCGATATGGTATTCTACTACGAGGCGAGCGCCGACCAGGAGGCGATCCTGGAGGGCATCCGCGACCTCGGCTTCGAGGTCACGGGTGTCGAAGGGTAGATATCCGCGCCGAGTTAGAAGGCTTTACGTACGTTCCTTTCTAATCACGTGATAAGACCGTCGAAGTGTTTCGTATGAACTGTGTATCTTCTATTCACCGGGGGCAGAACCAGTGACACCGAGTACCGGCGTCATCTCTGGTATCCGCATCTCCCACGACCGGGCCAGCCTCGATGATGTGGCGGCCGCCTGCCACGACGACCAGCAGGACAACGTCGCCGCGCTCGCCGCGCAGTCCGAGGTATCGGAGGCGTTCGTGTTGCAGACGTGCAACCGGTTCGAGGCATACGTCGTCACCGGCGCACCGGCGACGGGCCGAGCGGTGCTCGCTGATTTCGTTCCCGGAGTAAACGAGGTGGCCGTCGAGATGAGCCACGAGGAGAGCCTTCGACACCTCCTCCGCGTCGCCGCGGGGTTGGAATCGCTCGTCCTCGGCGAGGACCAGATCATCGGGCAGGTGCGCGACGCCTACACCTCGGCACAGACCATCGGTGCGGTCGGCCCGACGCTGGAAGAGGCGCTGACGAAGGCGCTCCACGTCGGCGAGCGCGCCCGGACCGAGACGGCGATCAACGAAGGGGTCGTCTCGGTCGGCAGTGCCGCCGTGTCGCTCGCAACCGACCAGTCGGGATTGGACGGCGCGACCGCTCTCGTCGTCGGCGCGGGCGAGATGGGGACCATCGCGGCCCACGCCTTCGCCGATTCGGATGTCGAGACGCTCATCGTCGCCAACCGCTCGATCGAACGCGCCGAAACCGTCGCCGAAGCCGTGAATCTGACCGATACCCGCGCCGTCGGCTTGGACGCGCTCCCGGCCTGCCTGTCGCACGCGGACGTCGTCGTCACCGCGACCGGAAGCGACGGACACGTCCTCGACGCGACCCTGCTCGACGACTGTGGCGAGACCTTGGTCGTGGACATCGCCCAACCACGTGACGTGTCCCCGGCCGTCTCGGCACTCGACGGAATCACCGTCCACGATATGCAGGCACTCGAATCCGTAACGGACGAGACCCGCGCGCGACGACGCGCCGCCGCCGAATCGGTCGAGGCGATGGTGGACCGTGAGTTCGAGAACTTGCTCGAACAGTACAAACGAAAGCGGGCCGACGAGGTCATCGCCGGGATGTACGAAGGTGCAGAACGGGTCAAGGAACGTGAACTGCAGACCGCGCTCTCGCGCCTCGAAGCCAAGGGGTTGGACGAGGATCAACGAGCAATCGTGGAGTCGATGGCCGATGCGCTGATCTCACAAATGCTCGCACCCCCAACGAAAAGCCTCCGCGACGCCGCCGCGAACGACGACTGGACGACCATCAACACTGCGCTCCAATTGTTCGACCCCGAGTTCCGTGACGAAGCGCCCGCGTTCGTCACCGAACACCTCGAATCGACGGCCGACGAC
>NZ_JBAWAC010000628.1:0-6681 GCF_049589095.1 Haladaptatus sp.
GTGCCGGGGGACGGCACCGGCGTTCGTTCGCGCGCCGCCCTCCGTCGTCCCACCGCGACGATGACGAGGGAGATGCCACTCACGAAGAGGTTGACGCCGAAAACGACGCTCACCGGTTCGAGCGACCCGACGGGAGGGACGAGCAGGACGACGACAGCGGCCAGCAGTGCGACGACGCCGCTGAGAACGACCCACACCCAACCCGTCTCCGGGCGAGTCTGAACCCCAATTCCGATTTCGAGGAGTCCATCGAGCAGGAAGAATCCGAACAACAGGGCCGTCAACGAGGCGAACCCCGCCAGCGGGTTGACGAGGAGCACGAGTCCGAAAACCGTGTAGACGACCGCGAGCAGTATCACTCCTCGACTGCCCGACCACTCCCTCGCGCCGAATCCCGACGCGGTGAGCACCGTCCCGCCGAGCAACAGGAGAACGCCGAACAACGACGAGATGGCGACCGGCGTGGCGAACGAAACGAGGAACGCGATACTTCCCAGTCCGGCGCGTATCCGTGCCGCACCGACGACCGCGACGATACTCAGCAGGATCAGTAACACCCCGACGCCCAGAAGCAGACGCCACCGACTCTCCGCGGAACTCGCTGGTCGGTCTTGCGATGGCTCTTGATTTCGGATTTCGACACCCATTGTTCCCCTCCATCCGGCCGTACGCCGAGCATCGACATAAACGAGTAGTCCCGTAGATGAACTCGTCGGCCGGTGACGAACGAGAGAGACTCAACGACTGGTGACGAACAAGTAGAGACCGCCGAGAACGAACAGGACGCCAACGACGAGAAAGGTGATTCCGACGTAGTCGATCAGCCGTCCGGCGAACAGGCGGATGAGGGCGATACCGAAGATGAACGAGGCGAAACCGGTTCTGACGTACGAGAGTATCGTTCGCGTCCACGCGAGTCGCGTTCGTTCATTCGCGACGCCGCTCTCCGGACACTCGTCAGTCGGGTCAGTCGGGTCGGTCGGCATGAACCCGAACACGACTTGGCCGAGCAAATCACTGTTCCCGGGACGGTCGTTACGACATCCTCATCGGTTCGTTACCGTATTACGAGTACTGTCACGCCGGAGAGGAGCGATTCGGCTATATCTTCAGCTAGCCTACACCAATCCATGGCAACGAATTGGAGAGCGGTGATACTCGGGTTCATCGTCATGGTCATCATCGGCACGTTCGGCGGGGTTGTCATACCCGTCGTCGGGACCATCGGTGGCGGGATTATCGGGGGATTCATCGCGGGATACATGGCGGGAGAGGGAATCGGAAACGGAACGTGGAACGGACTGCTGGCCGGTGCGTTCGGCGGTATCGTCGGCGCGATACTGCTCGCGGTCGGTGGCGCGCTCATCGGGAGCGTCGCGGGACCCGTCGGAAGCGTGCTCGCCGGGACCGGCGTCCTGCTCACCGGCATCGTCATCGCGCTCCTGTTCGCCATTCCGAGCGGAATCGCGGGTGCACTCGGCGGGTGGCTGAAGGGCTCCCGGCAGAAACGGGGCGTCAAACCGGCCAAACCCGCGACGCGCTGATTCGGCTCCCGAACGAGCGTCGCTTTTTCGACCACCGGCACGGACTCGTTCGGTTACGGGACCGGGACGACGACACGTCATTCTTCGACATCGGATACGGCGACCCGGCTAGATTGAACAACGTCTCGTCGGCGTCCTCCGGTTAAGCACCCCTGCTACAGCCGGGTATGACACAGTTTACGGGTGAGGGGTCGGGGGTCGCTCGTGAGCACCCGACGACGAGTGATAGATCACTGCTCCGGTGTCGGAATGGAATAGGTGGAGGCGTTCGGGGTCGGCGGTGAGACTGACCGTTTCACCGACCGTTACCTCCCGACGCGGATCCGCTTTGACCGAGAGTTCGTTCCCGCCGACGGTCCCGCGGAGCAACAGCGACTCCCCGAGCGGTTCCGTAACGCTCACCGAGAGGTCGATGGTTCCCGCCCCCTCACTGACCGTGAGGTCTTCGGGGCGGATACCGACCTGCGCGTGGTCTATCTCGGAGCCGATGTTCCCGTTCGCTCGGGGAAGTCGGATGCGGAAGCCGTCGCCTTCGACAAACCGGCGTCCGTCGTCCTCCGAGATGCGAGCGGGAAGGACGTTCATCGATGGACTGCCGACGAACTCCGCGACGAACCGGTTGACGGGATAATCGTAGAGCGTCTGTGGCTCGTCGACCTGTTGGATTTGACCGTCGTTCATGACCGCGACGCGGTCGCCGAGCGTCATCGCCTCCGTCTGGTCGTGGGTGACGTAGATGGTGGTACGTTCGAGTTCGGCGTGGAGTTCGGCGAGTTCCGCACGCATCTCGACGCGAAGTTTGGCGTCGAGGTTCGACAGGGGTTCGTCCATGAGCAGGATTTCGGGGTCTCGAACGAGCGTGCGACCGATGGCGACTCGCTGTCGCTCACCACCGGAGAGTTCACCCGGCTTCCGGTCGAGCAGGTCGGTGATGTCGAGGGTATCGGCGGCATCGGCGACCGCTCGCTCGACTTCGTCGTCCGTGTATGACCCCGACGAATTCATCCCGAAGGTCATGTTACGCTCCGCGGTCATGTGCGGGTAGAGCGCGTAGTTCTGGAACACCATCGCCACGTTCCGATCCTTGGGGGGAATTCCGTTGATCACGTCGTCGCCGAACCGAATCGCTCCGTCGGATATCGTTTCGAGTCCGGCGAGCATGCGGAGTGTCGTGGACTTTCCACACCCGCTCGGCCCGACGACGACGAGGAACTCGCCGTCGTTCACTTCGATGTCGATGCCGTTGACTGCCGTTACGTCGTCGTCGTACCGTTTGACGACGTCTTTTAGTGAGATAGTTGTCATTATTGATCACTTTTGTTGAAGACCGAACGTTTGGAGGAGCGGTCGGTGCAGGACGAGGAGGACCAAGAGCGGTGGAATGAGCGCGATTACGGCACCCGCCATAATGAGACCCCATTGGGTCTGTCCCGCGGCGCTGGCCGACTGCAGGAGTTTGACGCCGACCTGCGCGACCTGCTTTCGCTGCGTGCTCATGATGGTGAGCGGCCAGAGGTACTGATTCCAGGCGTAGATGAACTCGATGACCGCCACCCCGGCGATCATGCCCTTCGACATCGGCACGAGGACGCGAAACAGGAAGGTGAGCGGTCCGATCCCATCGAGGCGGGCGGTTTCGACCAGTGAATCCGGAATGGACCGGAAGTGCTGCCGAAGCAGGAAGACGGTCGTCGCACTGGCGAGGTACGGCGCGGTCAACGCGAGCAACGAATCGGACCACCCGATGTTCGCCACGAACTGGAATAACGAAAGGATACGCACCGGGACCGGGAGCATCAGCGTGAACAGGATGAACATGAACACCAACCGCTTGAACCGAAACCGGTAGTAGACGATGGCCAGCGCTGCGAACAGCGAGATGGTCACCTTGCCCACAACGATGACGAGGGACATGACGAGCGAGTTGAGCAGATACCGACCCATTCCGTACTCGGTCATGGCGGCGACGTAGTTGTGGACGGCCTGCCCACCGGGGGCGAGGTTCGACGTCTGGTATATTTGGGTCGTCGTCTGTGTGCTCATCAGGAGCGCGAGCAACAGGGGCAGCGCCATGACGAGCGTCGAGGCGACGAGCGCGACGTGCACGAGGAGGTTGTCCGGGAGCACGTCCTGCCACGACTGCCGTTGTACTCGCCCGTCCGTGGCGAGCGAGTCCGTACTCATGAGCTACCTCCGTACTGGACGTAGCGATCGGAGAGTCGCAACTGGGCGTAGGTCAGCACGCCGACGATGGCGAACAGGATGACCGACTCGGCGGACGCGAGTCCGGGGTTCGAGAACTCGAAGGCGTCGCGATAGAGCTTGAAGATGAGGAAGTTAGTCGCTCCGTTCGGGCCGCCGTGGGTCATCAGGTCCACCAGCGAGAACGTGCTGAAGAAGGCATAGATGGTGTCCATGACGACGAGGAACAGAAGCGTTGGCGAGATAAGCGGGACGTAGACGCGGGTGACGAGTTGGAACCGTCCAACACCGTCGAGGCGCGCGGCCTCGTTGAGCGTCTCCGGAACGTTGTTCAATGCGGCCAGGATGAAGATGATGTTGTAGCCGAGCTGCTTCCAGATGGCCGCGATTGCGACGACTATCAGCGCGAGCGAGCCGTTCGTGAACCAATCGAGAGAGATGCCGAACAGGTCGTCGAGGAAGTACGTGATGACGCCCAACGAGGGGTGTAACAGGAAGAGCAGAACGGTCCCTGCAACCGCTGGCGGAAGCGCGTACGGCCAGATGGCCGCCACGAGATACGCCGCCTGTCCGGTCGTCACCTCGTAGAGGAGCGTCGAGACGAACAACGAAATAGAGAGGGTCCCGACAACGACGACGACGGCGAAGAGGGCCGTCATCTCCATGCTGTGTCGATACTCGGGCGAGGTGAGGAGGGTGGCGAAGTTACCCAATCCGACGAACGTCTTGTGAATACCCAGCACACCGGTGTTGTAGAGACTCAGACGGATCGTGTCGACCGACGGATAGTACAGAAACGCGACGAGGACGACGATCGTCGGCAGCAACAACAAGAAGGCCTGCCAGGTGCTCGAATACGTGGATTCCTTGGTGGACATAAACACTGAGTTCGAGAGTTACTTCCCGTTCGAGCGGGCCAGTTCCGATTCGACGTCCTTCTTCGCACTGGCGAGTGCGCTATCGACGCCGGTGCCCTGGATCATACTCACGTAGCTCTTCTCGACGATAGTTCGGGTTTTTGCGAACGGTGCCATCTGTGCACCACGGGTCGCCATCGTGTCCTTCGTGGCCTGAAGCTGGTCGAACGCGGTTTTGAAGTTGGGATTTTGGTCGAACCAACCGTTGTCTTGGAGCTGGCTGACGGCTTCCTTTCGAACCGGGAAGTAACCGGTGTTCTTGTGCCATCGAACCTGTTGTTCGGGCTTCGTGAGCCACACGAGGAAGTCCGCCGCCGCCTTCTGTTTGGCGTCCGAGAGGCCCTTCGGGACCCAGAGCGAACCACCGCCGATGACGACGCCCTTTCGCTTCCCCTTCGGGACGGGCAAGTAGCCGGTTCCCATCTCGAACCCGTTCTCTTTCGCGCCCGCCGTGGTGGAGGAGATACCCGAAGTGGAGGTGATGAGCATCCCGACTTTTCCAGCGATGAACGCCTGTTTCGCGGCACTCCATGCCTCGATACCGGGATTGAGGTATGCACCCTGTTCGTACAGATCGGTCCACCAGTTGAAGATGCGCTTTGCCGCGTCGCTTTCGAGATAGATTTCGGTCGGGTTACCCGCACGGCCGTTCTTCTCGTCGACGAGCAGTTGGTTTTGCTCCGCCATCCACTGCTCGACGAACCAGCTGTGGTTCGGCCACGTGATTCCCTTTTTCGTCGCACCCGAGTCCATCAACTTCGCGGAGGCATCCGTGATCCCTTGGAAGGTTCTCGGGGGATTCTCGGGGTCGAGACCGGCCTTCTCGAAGGCGTCCTTGTTGTAGTACAGCACCGGATTCGAGGAGTTGAACGGCATCGAATTGAGCGTGTCGCCGATACGGTAGTAGTTGAGAACCGGGTTCAGAAAGTTGTCGTAGTCGATATTATCCGACGGAATGATGTCTTGGACGGAGACGAACGCATCACTGGTTCGTGCCAGTCCGGTCCCGATGTCGAAGATCTGTGCGACCGCCGGGGGTTTTTTCGCTTTGACCGCCGAAAGGGTCGAATTCAGTGTCTCGCGGTAGCTTCCCTTCGATGTCACCTCGACGGAAACATCCTCGTGGTCGGATTCGAAATCCGACCCCATCTGTTTCAATAGCTTCGCGGTGTCACCGCCCATCGCATGCCAAAACTTGATGCTGGTCGTGGAGCTTCCACCGGTCAATTGACCGGCACAACCGGCGAGTGTCACTGCACCGGTCGCAGCGCTCGTGGCGAGAAACGTTCGACGAGTGGAATCGTTCGTCATTACCAGCCGATTCGAACAACCGTACTTAAGGCGTTGTAATAGTTCTATGTGGAGAATACATAATCATACGTAGTAGTCTATTCCGATAGGAAGCATGGGATAGTCACGATCTCGTTCTCGAACATCCCGAGAAAAAGGGGCGTCGAACCGTCCGAACCAGCGACCTGCCGATCGATCATCCGACATTTTTCGAGACGTGATACAACGACCCGGTGAGACTGAAGAACGTCCGTCCAGCACGCTCCCGGCTTCGAACGGCGCGTTCTCACGCATCGGCCGCGTCTCGGGACAGCAGTTCGGCGGTGTGATCGCGTACTTCCGGAACTAATCGCCCGGCGACCGTTCCCTCCAACGTCGTTTTGCAGATGGTTTACGGTTCGACGGTCTCGATATGGAAACCGGCCGCACGAAGCGGTGTCGTCATCTCCGATCCGAGACGTGGTCGAACGCAGTGGCTCTTCCACGTTCGGGATACCCTCGCCGCGAGTTCGGGGTCGCCGACGCGCCAGACGAGTGTCTCCCAGTCGGTCACGTACACGACCGCTGACCCACCGGGACGGAGGACCCGAGCGAGTTCCGAGAGGGCCGTTTCGAGGGCATCGACGTAGCCGTACACCTGCACGGAGAGCGCGGCGTCGATCGATTCGTCGACGAGTGGAAGCCCCGTCGCCTCACCCGCCAGTAGTTCCACGTCTTCGTCCGCCCCA
>NZ_JBAWAC010000629.1:0-7293 GCF_049589095.1 Haladaptatus sp.
CGCGTAGACCATCCCGACGTTGGTGTCCTTGCCGCTGTCGGAGTTCCCGTCGGTCCCCGTCGAGGAGTTGTCGTCCCCGCTCCCGCCGTCGCTGCTGGTGTCGCCGCCACCGTCCCCATTGCTGTCACTGGGGCTACTGATACAACCAGCAAGTCCGGCAATGCCGACGGTACCGCCTACTTTCATCACCGTTCGACGCCGTTTGTCAATGTCCGTCATCTATGAGTAATCAGACGAGTGATTTGTGATAAACGCGTCGCTTTGCGCTCGAAATCACGAAAAATAACTGAAACACAGCGTCGTCGGTTACTTTTTTACACTCGATACGGCGTTCGTTACGATATTTTTTGTTCGGGCGACGAGGCCGTCCACGTTCTCGCTTTCGGCGTAAATTCTGACGTACGGCTCGGTGCCGCTCGGTCGGACGAGGACCCACGAGCCATCCGAAAGCTCCGCACGAACCCCGTACTCCGTCTCGACGGTGGCCTCGGGGAACTGTTCGGGGAGCGTCGTCTCGACCTGTTCCATCGTTCCCGTCTTCGCGTCGTCGGGACAATCGACGCTCACCTTTCGATACGGGCGCTCGGTCACGTCGGAACGGAGCGGTTCGATACCCCCGGCGTCCGCGATGAGTCGGGAGAGCACCGCCGCGCTCACCACGCCGTCGATCCATCCGCCGAACCCCGTGTGAATGTGCTTCCACGGTTCGGCGGCGAACACGACTTCGGTGCCCTCGTCTCCGTCTTCGAGCGCCGATGCGATTCCCTCGTGAAGCGATCCGAGTCGGACGCGTTCGACGCGACCCCCGGCCTCGCGAACGCGCTCGTCGATTCGCGCCGAGGCGTTCGGCGTCGTCACGACCACCGGATCGTCGGCCTCGCTGTTCCTCGTGTAGTGTTCCGCGAGGATTGCGACAACGGTGTCCTCGTGGACGACCTCGCCGTCCGCGTTGACGACGACGATCCGGTCAGAATCCCCGTCGTGGGCCAGTCCGAACTCGAAATCGTCGGCGGCGACGAACGAACGGAGGTCGGTCAGCGTCTCGGGTGTCGGCTTGCTCGGGCGGCCGGGGAAGTGCCCGTCAACGTTCGCGTTGAGCGAGATGACTTGCGCACCCAGCGCTCGGAGGACTTGGGGTGTCGCCACACTCGCCATCCCGTTGCCACAATCGACGGCGACGCGGACGCCGTTCAGCGGTGCACCGTACTCCCGCGCGTACTCCATCACAGCCTTCCGGTACATGTGGAGAACGTCCTCCCGGGAGCTCTCTCCCCACTCGTCCCAGGGGCGAGGCGGTAGGTCGTCTTCGACGCCGGTTTCGACTGCCCGCTCGGCGGTGCGGTCGTACTCCTGCCCGTCGTGAAAGAGTTTGATACCGTTGTCAGTCGGGGGGTTGTGGCTCGCCGTGAGCATGACGCCACGACGACCCTGCGACGCGAACGCGAGCGCGGGTGTCGGAAGCTGACCCGCACGGTAGACGGTTGCCCCGGCACTTTCCAACCCGGCTTCCATCGCGGCGGCCAGTGCCGCGCCGGTTTCCCGTCCGTCGCGGGCGACGACGAACGCCTCTCCCTGTTGTCCAGCGGCCCGTCCGACGGCGAGCGCGAGTTCGGGAGTTACCCGCTCGACGACATCACCGCGGATACCCGCAGTTCCGAACAAGTTCATACGAGAGGCTTCGTATCCTGGTACTTAGGTCCTCTCGATTTCCCCAACAACGATTATAGCACCGTCCGTCGTAGACGTTGACATGAACCTACCAAGGCTGACGACGCCGAACGGATTGTTCGACTATCTGATCGGGACAATCATCCTCCTCGCGGCAATCGCGGGGATCTATATCGCGGCGGTGATGACCGGCGTCATCGCTCCGTGGTTCTGAAGGCGCGAAAAAGGCGGTTTACAGTTCGACGCCGCTCGGGATGAGACTGTGCTGGCGCAGTAGATTACCGGCGTCGTTGTACACGAGGAACGTACTCTTGTCGTATTCGACCACGTGGTCCCCGTTGATCGCGATATCGACGTGATAGCGGCCATTTGACTCGTCAGTCTCGTCGCCGTACGCGCGGGCCGCGCGGATGAACCGAAGCACGTCGTCCGCGTCTTCGTTCAGTTCGAGGATGAAGTCACCCGTCGTTCGATTCGTCACGCTCACGACGCCCGTCGCCGACGGGTCGTCGAGACTGGCCTGTAGTCGAAAGGTAACGTCCGTCTCTCCCGCATCGAGAAGATCCCCGGATGGACCGGTAAGCCGCTCACGAAGCGTGGCGGATGGTCCCTCGAAATCGATGATTACCGTCGGTTTCTGGGGCGTCCCGCCTGTTTCGACCCAGTCGATATTTTCGACGTTCAATGTGAAATAATCGCGCCTCATTCCGTACCCGAACCTACGTTCTCGCGTCTCATGAACGTAACGCCATGTACCGAAACGTGAGCACTCCTCTCGAAAGGTAAATATTCATAGTTCAATGTCATTTGCCATCTCGGTACCTGTCGAGTCATTGATTTAAGTATCCCCACTTCGATGAGCGTGACAAGATACGTCTCTCACGCGCTGGACAGGGGGAAACCGGAATCGGCCGTCCGGTCCGACGCGTGATGGACACTAGACAAACATGTCGGGGCTAACGTTCAATGAACTGACCGTCCGCGCGCGCGAATTGCGACACACGATTCGGCGCACCGCCGAGATGCTTCGGGGGTCGACCGTAGCGGTCGATGACTACGACCCGACGTCACACGGCTCGCTCATTACGTTTACTGGTGTTTCGGAATACGAGGAAATCGAACGATACTGGTTGAACGCGCCGTTCGCGTTCGTCTCCATCAACTACGACTCGGGAGCGAACGAGTATCTGTATCACGTCGTCGAACCGGAATTGGACGATTTCGAGGTCGAACTGCTGGACCGGCTGTTCTCGGATCTGCGCGAATCGCTCATCTATCGCCGGGAGATGGGCGGCGAAACGGCCGAGGCCCTCCTCCGTGACGAACTGGGAGAACTGCTCGAAGTGTACGGCGTCAAGGTGGATCCGGCCATGTTTTTCCGGCTTCTCTACTATCTCTTCCGGTCGTTCCGTGGGTTCGGCAAACTCGACCCGCTCATCCACGACCCGCACATCGAGGACATCTCCTGTGACGGCTACGACCTCCCGATCTTCGTCTATCACGACGAGTACAACGACATCGGGACGAACGTCGTCTACTCCGAGGAGGAACTCGATAGCCTCGTGGTCCGTCTCGCCCAACAGTCGGGCCAACACGTCAGCGTCGGCGAACCCGTCGTGGAGGCGACCCTGCCGGACGGGAGCCGTGCGGAACTCGCGCTCGGACAGGAAGTCACCCCGCGCGGATCGGCGTTCACCATCCGGAAGTATGCCGACGAGCCGTTCACCCCCGTCGATTTGATAAACTACGGAACCTTCGGCCTCGACCAGATGGCCTACCTCTGGTTGGCCATCGAGAACAACAAATCGCTCATCTTCGCGGGCGGGACGGCGTCCGGAAAGACCACCTCGATGAACGCGATTTCGATGTTCATCCCGCCGCGCTCGAAAGTGCTCAGCATCGAGGACACCCGCGAGTTGACGCTGTATCACGACAATTGGCTCTCCTCGGTCACCCGCGACCGGTTAGACGCCGGGAACGACATCACGATGTACGACCTGCTTCGCTCGGCGCTGCGCCATCGCCCCGAGTACATCGTCGTCGGTGAGGTTCGCGGGAACGAAGCGATGACGCTGTTTCAGGCGATGAACACCGGCCACACGACCTACTCCATGATGCACGCCAACAGCGTACAGACGGTCATCAACCGCCTGGAAAACGAACCCATCAACGTCCCGCGCGCGATGATACAGTCACTCGATATCCTCTCCATCCAGTCGTTGACCTACGTCGGCGAGGAGCGCGTGCGACGGAATCAGGCACTCGCCGAGATCAACGGTATCGACCAACGAACCGGGGATTTGGACTACACGACCGCGTTCACGTGGGACGCGGCAGGCGATACGTTTCATAAACGCGACAGCGGCGTGCTGGATGGGATTCGACGCGACCACGGTTGGACGCAGTCGCAACTGCTTGCCGAACTTCGGGACAGAAAACTCGTCCTTCAGTATCTCCGCGAGAACGGTATCTCGGACTACCGTCGGTTCACCGCGATGGTCAACGAGTACTACGCCGACCCCGAGACCGTCGTTTCGAACGTCGAACGCACCATCGACTCGCCCGTGGCGGAGTTCGACTGATGGGGTTGCTGAACTTCGTCCCGCTCGTCCTCGCACTCGTTCTCCTCGCACCCGTCGCACTCGCCCCGGTCAGCACGACGGCGTATCGAACCGTCACGCGAGTTTCCCTCCAAACCTTCGGCACCTACGTTCGTGATAGCGGGCGGCGACGGAACCGCCGGGAGGAAGTTCTTCGGGCGGCACACGTCGGAGAGACGTACCGACTGTACGCTTCGAAGACGTGGGTGTACGGCACGTTGGCCGCCATCTCCGGAAGCATCCTCGGCGTTTACGTCGCCGGACTCGTGTTGGCGACCCTCTCCGTGTCCCCTGCCGTGCTCCGGAGCGAACTTCCGACGAAGTTGGATTTCCTCGCCGACCTCGTCGTCGTTCCCTCGTTGTCCATCGGTCATCTGTTCATCCTCCTACTGTTCAGCAGCGCGACGGTCGGCCTTCTCGGTGGGAGGTTGACGTACTGGCTCAGATGGGAGCTACCAGCGTACGAAGGGAACACACGCGCGCGTAAGATCGACAGCAGCCTCTCACGAACGGTCGCGTTCACGTACGCACTCTCCCGAAGCGGGATGGGAATGCCGGACATCATGCGGATTCTGGCACGAAACCGCGACGTGTACGGCGAGGCGGCCGAGGAGATCGCCGTCGGGGTCAAAGCGATGGACCTGTTCGGCCTCGACGTGCTCACCGCCATCAGACAGATGTCGCGCCAATCCCCGAGCGAGAAATTCGAGGATTTCGGCGAGAACTTGGCGAGCGTCCTCCAGAGCGGCCGGAGTCTCCCGTCGTATCTCAGCGAGCAGTACGAACGTTACCAACGCGACGCGAAAGCCGAGCAGGAGGCGTTCCTCGAACTGCTTTCGGTCCTCGCCGAGGGGTACGTGTCGCTGTTCGTCGTCGGCCCGCTCCTGCTCATCACGATCCTCGTCATCATGGGATTGATGGGTATCGCCGACACGCTTCGGTTCCTCTACCTGACGGCGTATCTGTTGATCCCGCTCGGCAACGTCGGGTTCGTCGTCTACCTCGACAGTATCACCGAATCGCTGCACATCAGCCGTGAGAACCGGACTGCACCGATGGCGACCGTCCCGACGGTTCGTCGCGTGAGCGATCCGGACGCGGGACGAACAGTGAGCGACGGCGGAACGACCGTCTCGAACGCCGAGCGATTGGCCGCCTACGACAAGTTCGAGAACGTTCGGACCGCGTTGACCGAACCGCTCCGAACCGTGCGGGAGAACCCGGACGCCCTGCTGTATCTGACGGTTCCGCTCGCGTTGCTTTCGATCGTCGTTCGAATCCTCCCGGACCTCGCGGCGGGGACGGCGACCATCCCGTCCGCGGACGACGTCGTGGTGCAGGCCGCCCTGTTCGTGTTGGGGACGTACGCCGTCGTCCAATGGAACAATCGCCGTCGGCTCAAAGCCATCGAGGCGGCCATCCCGGACATGCTCGACCGACTCGCCAGCGTCAACGAAGCCGGGATGACGGTCGTGGAGAGTTTTCGGCGGGTGACGAAGGGGGACCTCGGCGCGTTGAACGAGGAGTTGGCGCGCATGGAACGCGACATCGAATGGGGAACCGACACCGCGACCGCGCTCCGGCGGTTCGAGGACCGAATCGATACGCCCACCGTCACGCGTGTAGTGTCGCTGGTGACGAACGCGATGCGCGCGAGTGGCGACATCGGGCGCGTCCTCCGAATCGCGGCGGACGACGCACAGGAATCCAAACGCCTCCAACGCCAGCGCGAGGACGAGATGATGACCTACCTCATCATCATCTACCTCTCGTTTTTGATCTTCCTCGTCATCATCGGGACGCTCTCGGCCATCCTCGTTCCCGCGCTCCAGAACCTCCCATCCGGAAACGCCGCCGGAAGTCCCGTCATGATCGGCGGACTCGGCAACATCTCGACGGTGAACATCCACGCCTACACCGTGGTCTTCTTCCACACCGCGCTCGTCCAGGCCGTCTTTTCCGGCTTCGTCGCGGGCAAGATGGGCGAGGGGAAGGTCCGGGACGGCGCGAAACACGCGACGGCGATGCTCGCCATCGCGTACGTCGCGTTCCTCGTCATCGACTTCGTCGTCTTCTCGTAGGACATTTGAGTTCCCCGCTCGGAGTTCGGGTATGAAACCGACGAGCCACGACGTGCGGGCGACCTACGACCGCATCGCGGCCCACTTCGCGAAGACGCGGGAGTACGCGTGGCCCGAAGTCGAGTCGTTTCTCGACGACCGAGCGGGTGAAACCGCCCTCGACCTCGGCTGTGCCAACGGTCGTCACTCCGAACTGCTCGCCGACCACGCAAAGCGCGTCGTCGGCGCGGACGTGAGCGCGGGCCTGCTCGCGGAGGCCCGTGAGCGCGCGACCGAACGGGAGTTCGACCTCGACTTGGTGCAGTGTGACGCGGCACGGATTCCGCTCACCGCCGATGCCGTCGATCTCGCGGTGTACGTCGCCACGCTTCACCATCTGCCGACCCGCGAGGCCCGTCTCGGGAGTTTGGACGAACTCGCTCGCGTCCTCTCCCCGGACGGCACCGCGCTGGTCAGCGCGTGGAGCACGGCCCACGACAAGTTCGACCGCGAGGAAGGGTTCGACACGACCGTCGATTGGACGCTCCCCGGCGGCGAGACCGTTCCGCGCTTCTATCACATCTATTCGCCCGACGAGTTCCGTGAGGACCTCGAAAACAGCGCGTTGAAACCGGAAGACGTGGCGATTTCGAGCGGGAACTGCTACGCCGTCGTCCGCGGGCGAAAACAGTAACACCCTTAAGCCGGGGTGCACAATTCAGAAGTACACTCGCATTCGAACGCATTCGAGCACCGGTGTCTCACTGAACGGAGTGAAGTGAGGCACGGTGCGTGATGCGAACGAAGTGAGCAGCACGCACCGGTGGTCTAGTGGCAGGACCTGAGCCTTCCAAGCTCATGGCACGGGTTCAAATCCCGTCCGGTGCATTCTTCGATTATCAGGTTTCGAGTGACAGGTACGTGCACTATCCGGGTTTCGTAACGAGAAGGGATTTGAACTAGAC
>NZ_JBAWAC010000630.1:0-9596 GCF_049589095.1 Haladaptatus sp.
GGCCACGTCCGCGAGAAGGACGGCGTCCTCATGGCGCTCCTGGCCGCCGCGGTCGCGCACGAACGTCCGTTCGACGACCGCGTGGACGACCTGCTCGCCGAGTTCGGCGAGATTCATCAGAACAAGATTAGCCTCGACTGTCCCGACGACGAAAAGGAGCGGGTCCTTTCGAATCTCGAAACCGAACTCCCCGAGGAAGTCGCGGGCAAGGACGTGGCCGATATGGTGACGAAGGACGGCTTCAAAATCCTGCTCGACGACGGTTCGTGGTTGCTCGTCCGGCCGAGCGGCACCGAACCGAAGATGCGAATCTACGCCGAAGGAGAAAGCGAGGACGCTGTGGCTAACCTGCTCGACGCGGGGAAGGAACTGGTCGCACCGTTGATCTGAATCGGTCGTTTCGATTTTTTAGCCGAACGTAAGCATGCCGCGTGGATTGAAATAGTAGACGGCGGCGAGCATCACGCCCAACGCTGCGGTGAGGAGGCCGAGCAGGTCACCGACCGATCCGGTGAATCCGCTTGCGAAGACGTAGTACACCATCACCGCTGCGAACGCGACCCAGATGAGCGTGAGACGGCGTCGTTTCGTCTCGTCCATGTCCGGCCGTTGGCGAACTCGCCATATCAGTCTTCGCTTTCGAGCGTTCCACGCAACCGTTCTTCCCCGCTCCCCTCCCCATCCGTCATCTGTTCCTCGATGTCGAACCCCAACGACTCGTAAAACGGTCGCACGTTCGGGTCACAGTCCGCGGTCAGCGTTCCGCACCGCTCGGCCGCGAACGCCACCAGTTCGCCGCCGATACCCTGTCCCCGCCGCGCCCGTCGCACCGCGATTGCATCGATGTACGTGCCGTCCGCTCCCGGTTCTAGCACCGCCGCTCCGAGCACTCTGTCCTCCTCGACTGCTACCAGCACGTCCCCCGAATCGATTCCCCGTTCGACCTCCTCAGCATCGACTTCCAGCATCGCACCGTTCACGATTCGCATCACTGACAGGCGGTCCGCCGCGGTCGCGAGTCGAACCATCATCCACCCTTTATCAGTCGCAGTATCTTCACGTGTTCCGCCTCCACGGGTTGGTCCTCCGGTACCGGCCGTCCGTCCACCATCACCGACACCTCGTGCGGACTCAACCCCACGGCCGACACCAAATCGGCGTACACCTCGTCTTCCACGTCGAACTCGTGGCTTTCCTCGCCGACCACTTCGACCGTCACGTTCATTGGGTCCTCCTTGCGCTTCTCACGCCTTCAGCGTGTCGAAGCCGACGATACGACGTTCCGAGAACGGTCGCTCCGCTCGATTGAAACCCATTTCGCGTCCTTCATCGAAGGCGGTTCGTCACGGACCTGCTGACGGAAACCGGTCCGATAAAATGTGAGCTATTTACAACGAGACCCGTTCGTTTCGAGGACGCGAAAACACCAATATTGCCGTCGATAGGGCCTCCGACATCAGTATTTCGTCCGCAGTCCGCTGATAAAGGGTGGGTAAGACGTGTCAGTCTGGACTACCAACCTTTATAAACCTTAAATACGTCATTTAAGTCGCGCTATGACCGACCCAAAGGAAACCATCAACATTGAAAACGTGGTCGCCTCGACGGGCATCGGGCAGGAACTCGACCTTCAAAGTGTCGCCATGGACTTGGAGGGCGCGGATTACGACCCAGAGCAGTTCCCCGGTCTCGTTTACCGTACGCAGAACCCGAAGTCTGCCGCACTCATCTTCCGCTCCGGTAAAATCGTCTGCACCGGTGCAAAGAGCACTGCCGACGTCCACGAGAGTCTCGAAATCGTCTTCGACAAGCTCCGAGAGCTGAACATTCAGGTGAACGACGACCCCGAAATCGTCGTCCAGAACATCGTTACGAGCGCGGACCTCGGACGCAACCTCAACCTCAACGCCATCGCCATCGGTCTCGGTCTGGAGAACATCGAGTACGAACCCGAACAGTTCCCCGGCCTCGTCTACCGTCTCGACGAACCCGAAGTCGTCGCCCTGCTGTTCGGCTCCGGCAAACTCGTCATCACCGGCGGCAAGAAGCCCGAAGATGCGGAACAGGCAGTCGATAAAATCGTCTCGCGGCTCGAAGAGCTCGGTCTGCTGGAATAATCTCTTTCGGTTTTCCCTTTCCCGCCGTTCACGGAGTGACATCGTCGGACTCGCCGACGAGAAAACATTTATCCTCACCTGATTAACTTGACAGTATGTCCCTCCCCCGCCGTCTGGAACAGGTCGGCATCGTCGTCGGGAGCGTGCTGATGCTCACGCTTCCGGTTGGATTTCTCTGGATATTCTTCAGCGGACCCGGTTGGCTCGACAACCTTCTCATATACGTCCCAGGGCTCGTCGTCGGGGTGCTTGTCGCGCTCGATATCCTCCCGGTTTCGTACGGTCAGGTATGGCTGTTTGGAATCATAAGTTGGCTAGCAACCTACTTTCTCTGGTGGATTCTCGGGGCTGTAGACATCACGAAAGATCAACCAATGCTACTCGGCGCGTGGGTCCTCGCCCTCCTCGTCGGCGCGTTCGCCGCGTGGGCGAAACCACGCGTCCGGTTCCGACGGAGCAGGGTATAGATGGGTGAACTCGCCGACGAGATGAAGAAATTCGTCGATCTCTTCTGGTATTACGTCGGTGCTTTTGGGATGTTTGCCGTCCTGCTGTCCGGATTGGCAGAGTTAGGAACCCAACGAGGTAGTTTATTGTCGGACCTTCCGTTCGCAGCGGCGATTCTGATGACAGGTCTCTGTATGTACTACCGTCCCGCAGCACCGAAACGCGTCGCACTGTTCGGCCTTCTGACTCTCCTTGGATCGGGATTGATCGGTTCGCTCACGGGAACGGAGGACGCCCACGCACTCATCCCCCTACTCACGACGTGGATGGTCGGCATGCTGTTCGCGTTCCTCGTCGTGCGATTTCAGCTCGACAGAAAACTCCGCGCGGCGATTCCTCACCGTTCGTAGCGAACGAAGTCGAACGCCTCCCGCTCGTCACGCTCGATTTCTTGCCACTCTTCCGGGTCCCATTCGGGGAAGTATGTGTCCCCTTCGTAGGATTCGTGAATCTCCGTGAGCACCATCTCGTCGGCGTACGGGAGGAACTGCTCGTACACCGCCGCACCGCCAGTGATGTAGGCGACGTCGTCCAGTTCCTCGATTTCCGCCATCGCTTCCTCCACGCCGTGGACGAGGACGACTTCCTCCGGGAGGTCCGGGTTCGACCGGCTCAACACGACGTTCGTCCGGCCCGGGAGCGGGCCATCCATTTGTGCCGCGATGCTCTCGTAGGTCGTCCGACCCATGACGACGGGGTGGCCCATCGTCGTCTCCTTGAAGTGGCGCATGTCCTCCGAATAATGCCACGGCATGCCGCCGTCGCGGCCGATGACGCCGTTCTCGGCGACGGCCGCGATGAGAACGAGCCGGGTCATTCGGCCACGCCGAATTTGAGGCCGGGGTGGGCGTCGTACTCCCGGAGCGTGATGTCCTCGTAGCTCAACTCGTCGATGGAATCCGCCGCGATGTCGATCTTCGGGCGCGATTTGGGTTCGCGCGAGAGTTGAGTCAGCAGGCCCGGAACGTGGTCGAGACGTTCGGTCTCTTCCGCCGGTGCCTCGGATTCGAGCCATTCCCGAATTTCCTCGTACTCGGACTTCTCGTCCACGTCGGCGAGGCGCGATTGCAGGGAAGGGAGGTTGTCGCGGTACCACTCGCCGCGTTCGCCTTCGCCGCAGTAGATGTGTGCGTCCACGATGGTGTGGGAGAATTTCCCCACCTCGAATCCCGTCTGCTGGGCGAGCACGGTCGCCAAGATGGCGTACGCGGCGACGTTGAACGGGATGCCCAACGCCACGTCACCCGAGCGCTGGGTGAGGTGCAGGTTCAGGGTACCGTCGCCCTGAACGTTGATGACGAAGGTGTAGTGACACGGCGGGAGCGTCGAGATGGACGCGTTCGCCGGATGCCAGGCCGAAACGACGAACCGGCGCGAGTTCGGATTCTCGTTGAGACCGTCGATGACGTACTGAATCTGGTCGAAGGTCCCGTCCTCGTTCATCCAGCGGTTGCCGTCCTCGGGCCACGATTCGCCCGGTAGCCCCTCCTCGGGGACGGGGAACCGTCGCCAAAACCGACCGTAGGCCGTATCGAGATGCCCCTCCTCGTTCGACCATTCGTTCCAAATCCCCGTCTTCTCGCGGAGGTTCCGGACGTGTTCCTCGCCGGAGAGGTACCAGAGCAGTTCGTGGAGCATCGAGTCCCACCGAAAACCGTCCATCTCCTTGGTGGTCAACAGCGGAAAGCCGTCGCGCAGGTCCACCTCGTAGTGCTGGCTGAACGTGGAAATCGTGTCCACGCCGGTTCGATTGGGCTTGTAGGTTCCATCCCGGAGTACGTCCTCGATGAGGTCGAGGTACTGCTTCATGGGTGGGTGTCCCCCCTACGGTATCTTAAGTGCTGATAAAATAGCTCTGACCGGTCGGATTTTTAGCCATCTGGTTTCGTATTCGTGCAACCGCTGTTACCCCGACAACACGACGATATACCGCGTCAGCGACCGATGCACGCGCCGCTCGAACTCTCCTTCGACGGTCCATCCCGCCGCCCGCGCTTCGTCCGCCCACGAGCGGTCGCCGACGACGACGGTACGGGATGCAACCCGCTTGGCTTCCGCGAGCGCGCCAGCCACGAGGTCGTCGAGGTCGAGGTTCGCTATCTTCGACTGCCTGCCGTAGGGTGCGTCGAACACCACGCCGTCGATGGAACCGTCGGTGAACGGCAGGTGTGTCGCGTCGCCGCGAACCGTCGCGGCGTCCGCGTCCGGCGCGTAGTGGTCGAGGTTCTCCGCCGCCCCGCGGGCCATCTTCCACTGTGCGTCGGCACCCAACGGCCGCGCGCCGACGAGCGCGGCCTCGATGAGGGTGCCACCCGTCCCGCACATCGGATCGAGAACCGTCGTTTCCTCCTTCGCCCCGACGATGTTCACCAGCGCGCGCGCAAGGAGGGGGTGCATGCTCCCCGGTTGGAAGAACGGTCGGTCGGTCGGTTTCCTGCTGCCGTAGTCGCGCACGCTCTCGACCGCCGTCCATCCGAGCGCACAACAGTCGTCGGAAAACGTCGCCCGCAGTTCGTGGTCGGGGTCGTCCAAGTCCACCGCGAATCCGCGGTCCACGAGTATCTGCCCCAACTCCCGCTCGACTTCCTGTGTGCTGATATCCTCCGTGTCACGGACCGTCCGCGCACGCACCGCGACAGTCCCCTCGCGGTCGATGGGTGCGGCCGAAAGCAACGCCCGCGCGCTCTCTACGTCGGCGTCCGTCGTCCCCACCAGTTCGTTCGCCCGATGGGTGTACGCGAGGTTTCGAACGCGCTCGGTGATCGTCGCCGCCCGCGCGAGGCCGGGCGCGACGAGTTCCACCCCGGTCGCCGCGCTCGCCGCTTCACACGCCGCGAATTCGTCGTCTTGTCCGCCGAGTTCCAGTACGTACACGATTACGATTTCCTCCGGAGTCGTCCGGTTTCGTTCGAGGGGAACAGTGCTGTGCTCTTGGGAATTCCGAATCACGACGGGGACGAGAAGGTTCGCACTCGTGATTCCGAGCCAGTTCGGGTACAGTGACGACCACGTCTGATTCGATTACCGAGACCACAACCCGCAACCGCATACGCGGGGCGGGTGCGGTATTCGTGCGGTTCGGTCGTTGTAATCACGACAGCACCAAACTCAATCCAAAAAGAGCGGACGGAGGCTTTCGAAGTCTCTCTTACCATCGTTACACTCCACATCGCGTCGTCACTCCCGATTGCACCCTTCGAAAAAATAACCGCGAAAACCGAACCGCGAACGCGAAAACCGACTTGCGGTGCGGATTACTCTTCTTCTTCCTCACCGAGGAGTCGCTCGACCATCGTTTCGGGGTCGAACTGCTTGATGTCGTCGTAGCCCTGTCCGGTTCCGAGGAACAGGATGGGCTTGCCCGTGACGTGGGAGATCGAGATCGCCGCGCCGCCTTTCGAGTCGGCGTCGGCTTTCGTCAGGATCGAGCCATCGACCTCGGCGGCCTCGTCGAACTCCTTCGCGCGCTGGACCGCGTCCTGTCCGGCCACGGCCTCGTCCACGAAGAGGGTCATGTCGGGGTCCACGACGCGTCCGATCTTCGCCAACTGGTCCATCAACCCTTCGCTGGTGTGCAGGCGACCCGCGGTGTCGCCCAGCACGATGTCGATGTCGTGAGCGTCGGCGTACTCCACCGCGTCGTAGATGACGGCGGCGGGGTCGCCACCCTGCTCGTGCGCGATGAGTTTCTTGTCGAGTGCGTCCGCGTGCTCCTGGATCTGCTGGTTCGCACCGGCACGGTAGGTGTCACCGTTCGCCATCACCGAGGAGTAGCCGCGCTCCTCGAAGTAGCGGGCGAGTTTGGCGATGCTCGTCGTCTTCCCGACGCCGTTGACCCCGGTGAAGATGATGACGAGCGGTTTGTCGGCTTCCGCAACCCGCTGATCGAAGTCGAACTGCCCGACGCTGATGACCGACAGCAGGGAATCGCGCAGGGCTTGTTCGACGACGTCCCCCGTCTCGGCGCTGAACTTGCGCGTCGCGCCGACGAGGTCGTTCCGGATGTCTTCGAGCATCTCGCTGGCGACGCTCATTTCCACGTCGCTTTCGAGGAGCGCCATTTCCAGCTCCCAGAGCGGGTCTTCGACGTCCTGCTCCTCGATGATGATCTCACCGCGCGCGAACGACTTCGCCTTCTGGGCGAACCCGCCGCGGCCGTTGCCCGAACTCGATTCAGAGTTCGTCTCCGATTCCACGCTGTCCTCGTCGGACGTCGCTGGCTCCGGTTCAGGCTCAGGCTCGGATTCGGGTTCCGGCTCGGCTTCCGGTTCGATTTCCGGCTCGGCTGTTTCCGCGGTTTCGGTTTCAGCTTCCGTTTCGACGGGTTCCGATTCGGCCGTTTCTTCGGCTACCGCGGCATCCGCCGTCTCGGCGTCCGCCGCGTCAGCTTCTTCGGCCTTCTCCTCTGTCGACTCTTCGACGTCCTTACGGAACCCGCTCAACTTATCCTTCAGACTGTCGAACATCGGCGGTTACTCGTCCTCGTCGTCCTGCTGCTGTTGCTGCATCTGCTGCATCTGCTGTTGCATCTGCTGTTGTTGCATCTGCTGTGCTTTCTGCTCTAGCTGGTCGCTCTCGGCTTCGACTTCACCGATCTCCTCCTGCAGGTCCGCGATCTGCTCGTCGAGGAGGTCTTTCCGGCTCTTCAGGGACGCCACTGCGCCCTCCTGGTCTCGCTCCGCGGCGTAGCCGCCACCGAGTTCGACGATGACCTCGTCGATGTCCTCGACGCTCGCGCGGAGGTACGCGCCGCCGCCGAGCGGGACTTGGACGACCGAGTCGGTGTCGAGCGTTTCGACGGCTTCGATAGCCTCGTCAACCTCGCCCTTCTCGTCGCGAAGGTCTTCGACTTCTCCGTTCAGCTCCTCCTTCTCGGCTTCCAGCTGTTGGAGCTGCTGTTGCATCTGCTGCATCTCTTGATTGCCGCCGCCCATCATTGTGCTCCACTCTCCGTTCCGCGAGTAATCGTGCTCATGTCACCACGTGCGGGAGCGAGCGGGAAGAATGTTGCTAACTAGGTTGCAAAACACGATGGGCCGAAAATCAGTCGATATAGCCCAGCGCGTCCTCGATACGGCCGAGTTCCGGTCCGGTCGTCTCCTCTCCGACGACGTAGCCGTGGGCATTGGCGAGAAGCCCGGACCCGACGAGCGGCCCACCGTAGTTGATGGTGCCGATGTCCGCCGGGACGCCGAGCACGTCCTCGATGGTATCGAGTTCGTCGTCGGTCGCTTTCGGGTGACAGAGGACGCCTCGGTTCGTGGCGACGCCTGCCGTTCCGACCGTTTGAACGCCCGCAATCGTCCCTCGTTCGACGGGAACGTCCAACCCGTCGGAGACGGCTTGAACTGCTTCCCGCGAGAGGTCCGGGTGGACGTATGCGCCCGTGTCGTTCACGAGCACGACGTTTCCGGCGGCGTTGATACGCCCCGGGAACTTCGTGAGTGGAACGTCGACCACTGCTTCGATTCGTTCGCGCTCGTGGTCCGTGAGACGGTTGCTGACGAGCAGCCCGTTCTCGTTGCCTGCGACCAGCGCGCCGACGGTGGACGACCCACCGAGCGTCGTGCCGATGGCATCGACTTCCAACTCCGTTTCGAGGGAGTCGACGAGGTCATCGTCCAAATCCGGTCGGACGAGGAGATACTCGTCAGTCACACGAGCGAAGACGCCAACGTACGCCGAGCCGTTGAACGCGGTACGAAGCACCGCTCTACTCTTCGTATTCCGCCTCAACGACGGATTCGCCCTCTTCCTCGAAGCGGGCAGCGTGAACTCGAAGCTTTCGTGGCGGGTTCTTCTGACCGCGCGCCCAGATCGCCTCGTTGATGGAGGGGTCGAGGCGAACCTCGTCCTCGTCCACCTTGAAGTGCTGGGCGAGATGCCCGCGCACCAGTTTCATCGCTTTGTTCGCTCGTTTGTGCTTTGCCTCTGCCGTCACGTCTCGGAGCGGAACCGTCACGACTCGCTCCTCGAAATCACTTGCGCTCATTATTCGTCAGTGTCGCTACGCCGCCAGCTGCGGCGCTTCGGGTTTCGCATTACGTCTCGGTCCGTCTTCATGATGACCCACGCCGGGATGCGGCTGTTCTGCCGTTCCAGCTTGGACAGGCGTTTCTTCTTGGCCTTCGATTTCTTGCCCATAGTGGTTGCCACTTTTCCGCCGTCGCATAAAATCTTGTTCCTTTCAAACGGCTTCACAGGGTGAACGCCGCGACGGTCGAATACTCCGGCCCGTCCGACGTCAACTCGCTCTCGGTCAGTCGAATCTCCCTGACTTCCATTCTCCCCACAGTCGGGTCGAGTTCCCGCACGTTCCGCTGGACGAGTTCCTTGCCGCCCGCGTGTTGCATTCTGGCGATGGTGACGTGCGGAACGAAATCGTTGTCGTCGGGCGAAAACCCGAGGTCGTAGAGGCGGGATTCGACGGCGTCGTGGACGAGACTCGTCTCCTCTCCCCCGTCGTCGAGGCCGAGCCAGACGACGGAGATGTAGTCGAGACTGGGAAAGACCCCCAAGCCGCTAATCTCCGCGTCGAAGGGGCCGAAGTCGATGTCGTCCTCGACGGCGGTTTCGAGCGCGTCCTCGATGGCGGGCACGCGGTCCTCGTCCACGTCGCCGAGAAACGAGAGCGTCAGGTGTGCTTGCGTGGGGTCGGTGAATGAGAGACCCCCGGCGTCACGGAACTCCTCTTGGACGCCCTCGACACTCTCCCAGAGGTCGTCCGGCAGGTCGATGCTCACGAACAGTCGCATACGAAACCCTTCGCTCCCCGTCGGCTTGAAGATTGACGGCTCCCGATACGTTCCGACGACATCGCCTCCAAACCAAATAGAAAAAGGGTTTAAACCGCCGGAAAGCCAAACACTCCCTAACGATGGTGCTCGATAATCTCGGCAGTTCTCTTCGCGGCTCACTCGACACATTGAGTGGGAAGTCACGCGTCAGCGAGGACGACGTCGAGGAAATCGT
>NZ_JBAWAC010000631.1:0-2560 GCF_049589095.1 Haladaptatus sp.
GTAGAGCGGTGGCTCTTTGATCTCTATCGGGGCGACATCCTCGCCGTCCGCTCACGCTCCCAACATTCAAGCATAGCCGTGTCTAAACTCTTTTTGAGCAGGTTTGAGAGTAGCATCAATCACTAACTCTTCGACCTGCTCGTCCTTATCTAGACAGTGCCATACGTAGATTTAATACAATCCTTTGATTCGTTCCGCATAGAGTCCGAGTCACTATATATTTCTATTCGGACATGAAGTGAGAAATCATGAAAGACGCAATTCAACAGCGCCTCAATAATCGAGGTCAGGTCGGTATCGGAACGCTCATCGTGTTCATCGCGATGGTGCTGGTCGCGGCGATCGCGGCCGGTGTGCTCATCAACACGGCGGGCTTCCTCCAATCCAAATCCGAGCAGACGGGCCAGGACAGCACGGCACAGGTCTCCAACCGCGTTCAAGTCGTCTTCGGCTTCGGTAACGTGACGACGCTCGATGGCACCGGTGCTTACGATCAGAACGGAAAGGAGTACGTCGATACGGTCAACTTGACGGTCATGCGCGGGTCGGGTTCGGACGACATCAACCTCTCCACGGCCACCATCGAGTGGATCGGCCCGAACAAGGCAGTGACGCTCGTGAACGGCAGCAGCGCGAACGATACCCAATTCACCGTCTCGGCCATCAAGGACGGCGACGATTCGGTTCCCGTTCTCAACAGTCAGGACGACCGCTTCACGATCTCCCTGAACGCGTCGGGAATCACTGGTAACAACGTCTACGGACTCTCCGAGGGTCAGACGGCCGAACTTCGACTCACCACGCAGTACGGTGCAGTCACGCTCTACCGCGTGAACGTCCCGCAGTCGCTCTCCCAGGAGAGCGCGGTGACGGTCTAACCAGATATTCTCTTTCTTTTTGGTGCAACTTTTCCCCAATAATGAGTCACTACGTTTCTTTGAAAAGGTAGATTTTTTATCCCCTACAATAATTCCAATCCGTGACATCGCTGTTTACCCTCGAAAAAGAGGCCGACGCTGAACGCCTCGTCACGGTGCTCGGCGAAAGCAACAACGACACCGTTCGACAGCGAGCCGCAGAAATCCTCGGCGACCTCGATGTCCCGGACGACGAGGTCGTGGACTCACTGACGACGGCCGCACAGGACGATCCGAACGCTGCGGTTCGAGCAGCCGCCATCGACGCCCTCGACCAACGGGAAGCGGTCGAACAACTCATCGCGGCCATCGTTGGCGAGGAGATCAGCGGAAGTAGAGCGGAGTGGGCGCGAGCGGAGGAACTCACGGACGCGCTCACGTCCGATCAGCCGGAACTTCGAATGGCCGCCGCGAACGTTCTCGGACGGATCGGGAGCCGCTCTGCGACCGAGGATCTGATTCGGCAGTTGTCGGACCCGGATCCCCGAGTTCGCTCGCGTATCGCACGTGCACTGGGACGGCTTGAGGACAAACGAGCAGTGTCCCACCTCGCCGAGCGACGAACCGACGAGGCAGTCGAAGTCCGCCGGGAGACGGCGGAAGCGCTCGGTCGGATGCAAGGTGACGAGGCGCTTTCCGCTCTGCTCGGCATGCTCAACGACCCTGCCGAAGCGGTGCGACGAATCGCCGCCGGATCGCTCGGGACCTTCGGTAGTGAGAGACCTCTCGACGCCCTCATCGAACTGCTAGGGGACAAATCGGATGCGGTTCGAAAGGCGGCCGTGTTCTCCCTCATCGAGTTGCTCTCGAACGTACCACCGGAGAAGAGCCACGAGCTCCGGGAGACGATGGTCGAAAAGCTCAGTACGAGCGAGCATCGTGTCGTCGTCACGTCGCTCGTCGAGATCATCGAAGAGGGATCACAGGCACACCAGCGCCGCAACGCGACTTGGTTGCTTGGTCGGGTGACAGGTACCCAAAACCGGTGGGAAGCAATCGAGACACTCGTGGGTGTGTTGGACGCCGACGACGGTATGACGGCACAGTTCGCCGTCACCAGCCTCGCAGCGATCGGCGGTAAATCGGTCGAAACCGCGCTCCTGGAAGTGCTCTCCGACTCCGAAGCGACGACGGATGCACAAGCAATGGCCGCGTTCGGTCTCGGGAAGGTCGGGGGTGAACGCTCACGGGAACGGCTTGACGATCTCGTAGATACGACCGAGGACGAGGATGTCCGAAAGCGTGCTTTCTCCGCGCTTTCGAAACTCGGTGGAAGAGCATAGTATCAGAAATCACATCTAAATAATAACAGACCCATTATCTATTTTGAGATTTTACTAAAGTTTTATATTCGGCTAGTGTCTTGATTCGCCAACAATGGTTACGGACTCGCTCATCCGGGTTTTAAAGGACGTTCTCCGGGATACGGATACCTCTGGAGAGTCCCAAAAACGCATCAAGTTCGACGGAGGGGCACAAAATAGTGAGGTTACTGTCTCAAGGAATACCAAAATTTCGACAAATTCTGTAGCGGACGTATATGGTGGGACGGGTGCCAGCGACGAACTGCAACAGGCACAAGCCCACCATCTGAACGGACTGTTTTCGAACAGTGAGGCGACTATTGCGGAAGCGCCTCGTCT
>NZ_JBAWAC010000632.1:0-6979 GCF_049589095.1 Haladaptatus sp.
CCATTGACTGACTGAACGAAGTTCCCGTGAGCTTGCGAACGGGAGCACGGAAGAGCTTCGCTCTTCCGAAGTGAAGGAAGGAAAATGGACTCGCCGGGATTTGAACCCGGGGCCTCTCCCATGCCAAGGGAGTGATCTACCACTGATCTACGAGCCCGCGTCTGCATTCACTACTTCCGTACGACCATTGATAAACCTCTCGAAATCAATGCCACCCCGCGGCGGTGTGACACACCACTCGCTACGACGAGACGTGTTTGATACCTTTGTGATTACAGTTGCTAGGAAGCGGACCGCCTTGAAAGCCTCTCGCCCGCTCCGAAGGGAGGTGTTTGGTCCTTTTTCGGTTGCAACTACCGGGGAGCAGACCACCTCGAAAGCCCCCGCCCGCTTGCGGCACCGGAAGACGTTCCGGCTCACTCTGGAAGACGCTTTGCGTCTTCCCTGCTCTCGTTCACTGCGTTCACGAGAACTCCGTTCGCGGGCTGCGACTTCCGTGGTCACCCTCACATTCGTTCGCGTGATCCGCTCGCCAACATCTCAACTCGGCTCGCGTTGCTCACCTCGTTGAGAGGGGTCGCTGAGACGACCAAGCAAAGCGCGAACGGTCGGGGGCTTTCTGGGCCTTCGTCTCAGTAGCCGCTCTCGCAGTAACCCCAAATTCACACTTCACTCGTCACACCAAACACAGTACTCGAATAGAAACCCTTTAACCCATAAAAACGAAAATGACCCGTAGGGAACGGCACAGCCGCAAATCCGACGCGTCGTGAGATTTCACGGCTTGGGATTGCGGACGTGCAACGTGCTTTCGCCGACTATGGCGGAAGTCACGACTGGCGGTACCCATCGCCAGCACTCTCGCGGCTCGTGCAGTTCCTATCCTCAACTATGGCACGAATGCACACGCGACGCCGCGGGTCGTCCGGTTCGGACCGACCTGTGGCAGATGAACCACCGGAGTGGAGCGACGTAGATGCCGACGACGTGGAAGACCGCGTCGTCGAACTCGCGGAAGACGGTTTCAGCCCGAGTCAGATCGGGGGGAAACTCCGCGACGAGGGTGTGACCGGCACGCCCGTCCCGAACGTGAAGCTCGTCACGGGCAAGAAAGTGACCGAGATTCTCGAAGAGAACGACGCAGGTAGCGACCTGCCGGAAGACCTCGAAAACCTGATGGAGCGCGCCGTTCGGCTGCGCGAGCACGTCGACGAGAACCCACAGGACAAACAGAACAAGCGCGCACTGCAGAACACCGAGTCGAAGGTTCGCCGCCTCGTCAACTACTACCGCGGCGACAAGCTCGACGAGGACTTCACGTACACCTACGACTACGCAGTGGAACTCCTCGAATAGATGTCCACGTCCGGCCGAACCGCAGGCGAGGACGCCCTCTCCGCGAGCGACATCGCCGCCACGCTCCGCGACGCCGACTTCGTTCGGATCGTCGCGCACGCGGACGGTGACGCGCTCGCGGCAGGCGGTCTCCTCGCACGTGCCTGCGCGACTGCCGGTATCCCGTTTCAGGTGAGTGCAACCTCGTTCCCCGCCCATCGCACCGACGCCGGTGACGACGAACTCGTCATGACGGTCGGCGGACAGGGTGGGAACGTCACACTGCCCGAACACACGCGACCGACGAGCGTCGTCGCGTTCGACGTCGCAACCGAACTCGGTGGGTCGCCCGACCCGGTGCTGGCACTCGCCGGTGCCGTGGCCGCTGGCGTCTCGCCCGGCGCGGGAGACACCGCACGGTTGCTCGACACGGCGGACCTCACGCGACGGCCCGGCGTTTCGACGCCAACCGAAGACGTCGCGGACGGGGTGGCCCATTCGACGCTCCTGCACGCCGGATTTTCCGGCAACGCCGGGGCGGTGCAAGCCGAACTCGCCGAACTCGACTTACCGGTCGAACTGGACGACGACGCCCACCGAAAGATAGCCTCTCTCGTCGCGCTCTCGGTCGCCGGACCGGAGGGTGCGACGCCGCGAGCGGGCGAGACCGTCCAACGGGCGCTTCGCCCGTACGAACTCGGTGACGACTACCCGTTCGCGACGCTCGGCGGTTACGCCGACGTTCTCGACGCGGTTGCCCAGGAGCAGCCCGGAACCGGTATCGCGCTGGCATTGGGTCACGACGCCCGTGCGCCCGCGCTCGACGCGTGGCGCACGCACTCGAAGGCGGCCCACGCGGTGGTCCGGAACGCGACGACGGGTCGGTACGACGGCCTGTTCGTCGCCCGAACGGACGACGCACCGGTCGTGACGGCGGCGCGACTGCTCGGCGATTTCAGATCGCCGGAACCGATCGCGCTGGTCGTCACGGATGACGAAGCCGCCGCGGTTGCAGTCGGTGACCGCGGCATCGACGATTCGGATTCGGGTCCCCAGTCGAATTCGACTGCGGGTTCGGATTCGAATCCGGACCTCGTCGATCTCGGGAACGCCATGCGAACGGTTGGCTCCCGGCTCGGTGGCGACGGAACGGGAAGCAGACGACGCGGCTATGCGCGGTTCGACGCGGACGCGAAGGAGTTCCTTTCGGCGTTCCGGGAGGCAGTATGAGACGAGCGACGATCCACACGGAACTGGAGGACGCCGAGCACATCGCGGCGGCGGTCGTCCCCGACAACACGCCCGAAATCGAAACGAGCGTGGAGGACGGAACGATTACGACGACCATCGAACGCGAGACGACCGGCGGTCTCCAGACGACCATCGACGATTACGTCGTGAACCTCTCGGTGGCAGCACAGGTAGTACAAACGGCAAACCAACACACAAACACCAACTATGAGTGAACGATCAGTCTCGAAGAAATCACAGGAAAAGCGGTGGTACACCGTTCTCGCTCCCGAGCAGTTCGACCGAGAGGAGCTTGGAACGACCCCCGCAGACGAACCGGACAAGGTGCTCGGCCGCACCATCGAAACGACGCTTGGCGAACTGACGAACAACGCCAGCGAAAACAACACGAAGTTGACCTTCAAGATCAACGACGTGGGTAGCGACTCCACGTACACGGAGTTCGTCCGACACGAACTCACCCGCGACTACCTGCGTAGCCTCGTGCGACGCGGTGCCTCGAAAGTCGAGGCGTACATCACGGTGCTGACCTCGGACGACTACCGCGTCCAGATCCAGCCAGTCGCGTTCACGACGAAGAAGGCGGACCACAGCCAGGAGAAGGCTATCCGCCGCACGATGATCGACATCGTGCAGGAGACCGCACAGGAACACACCTTCCAGGACCTCCTCGACGGCGTCGTCGAAGGTCGCCTGTCCAGCGCGATTTACGGCGAGGCGAAGACGATTTACCCGCTCCGCCGCGTCGAAATCCAGAAGGCGACGTTGGAAGCCCACCCCGAGGAGGTTGCCGAGGAAGAGGAAACCTCCGTGGACGTGGACGAAGAAGAAGCCGAAGTCTAAACACGACGGTTCGATTTTCGTTTTTTGAGAATACAGCGAGACGGGACGGAGTTACTTCTCTTTCACGAGGATGGTGCCGACCATCCCCCTCGACTCGTGGGGTATACAGAGGTAGGGATACTTTCCGGGAACCTCGAACGTGTGTTCATACGTCCGGCCTTGAAGAATTCCGCCTTTGCCGTTGTTCCACCCTTCGCGGGCGACCTGCTCGGAATCGAACCCGCCGGAGGCGAAGTACTCGGCATCGTCCGGAATGAGGTTCTCGTAGGCGGTGACGGTGTGCTGGCGCATCCCCGTGTTCTTCCAGACGACGGTGTCCCCGACCGTCGCCGTAAATTTTTCCGGATGAAAGTCCATCGAACTCGTTCCGATGTCGAAATCACCACCCATCGACCGCGATTCGGAACCCATGTTCAGGACGCTCGAACACCCTGCCAAGGTGACTGATGTCGCGCCGACGACCCCGGCTAAAAACGCTCGGCGGTTCATACAGTGGGTTCGGATTGCCCGGCGTATATGTCTCTCGAAACGTCGCTCATCGTCGTCGTACTATCAATCGAGGAACATTCCGCCCGAATCACCCTGTCAGCAGCGTTCTTCGCAAATCCGGTCGATGATTCGTCCGGTGGAGAGCAGTTCATCGTCGTCGTCGCCGGGTTCGAGCGGCGACGCACGCCGAACCATGCAGTCGATCCCTCGCCGATCGAGTTCCGCCTCGATGGCCGCATCGTCGTGATGCTGGTCGTATCCCAACACGATGATGTCGGGGTCGAGTTCCTCGATGGGGGCGAAGATGTCCTCGGGGTGACCGACGAGCGCATTGTCCACGACGCCGAGCGCGTCGATCATGTCCCGCCGCTGTCGATCGGACAGGATCGGTCGTTGTTTGTGTGTTACGTTCTCCCGGCGTGCGATGATGACCGATAGTCTGTCGCCCATCCCCGCGGCGTCGCGGAGGTAGTGAACGTGGCCGGGGTGTAGAATGTCGAAGGTTCCTTGTGCGAGTACGTGTGTCACTGGTCTCTCAACTCCTCGTCGATGTCCGCCTGCGTAAAGTCGAAGAACGATTCCGCCTCCGGAAGTTCGACGTCGAGCACGTCGAGTTTCTGGGGGTTCCCCTCCCGGTCGAACGCTTGCCAGTCGTTTCGCTCGTACGGTGCGCCGATGATGATGTGAACGGTACCTTTCTGAAACGTCCCCAGATCGGTATCGCTCGGGCGGAGCACGCCGTTCGGGTGTGAGTGTACCGATCCGACCGCCCTGATGTCGTTCGGGATGGTGCTTGTCTTCACCGTCGCGCTGACGCTGTTCGATTCGGTGCCGGGCATGACGAGTACGTCGGTGATGACCAGTCCGTCGCGATCGAGACCGAGGTTTCTCGCCTCCTCGCCACGGAGATAGCCCATGTACTCGTTCGGATAGGCATCGCGGGACGCTTCGAGTGCGAACGTCAGCGCGCCCTCCGCGATACCGAGAATTTCGTTCGACCGGAACAGCCGCATACGCTACACTCCGAGCGCCCGCGTTCTAAGCGTTACGAAGGACCGGAGGCCCGACGGTCACGGGCAACCTTCCGAAGGGAAGCCAGTTGCAAAGCGTTAAAAATAGTGCGGCCGAAGAGACGCACAAGATGAATCCCGCTGATACTGACCCCGGTGATGGACCGGGTAATCCCGTCGTTTACGAACTCGCGGCGGATTGCACCCTCTCTGATATTTCCGAGGGCGAACGATACCACGCCGTCGTCAACGGCGTCGTCGATTATGGTGTGTTCGTCGACCTTTCGGACTCTGTCTCGGGTCTCGTTCACGAATCGAACCTCTCTACCGACTACGATGTCGATGACAGTCTCGTCGTCGAACTCCTCGAAGTACGTGAGAACGGCGACTTGAGTTTCACGCCGGTCGACGTCGACGTCGACGACGCCGAAACCGTCGCCGTCGCTCACGAGTACGAAGTCGCCGAAACGGGGACCCTCGCCGACCAAGTCGGCGAGACCGTCCACCTCGAAGGCGAAGTCGTCCAGATCAAACAGACCGGCGGTCCGACCATCTTCCACGTCAGCGACCCCACGGGCGTCGTCCCGTGTGCCGCCTTCGAGGAAGCGGGCGTCCGCGCACATCCCGAAATCGAAATCGAGGACATCGTTCACCTCGTCGGCGTCGTCGAAGAACGCGAAGGCTCCCTCCAAGTCGAAGTCACGTCACTCACCGCATTGGAAGGCGACGAAGAGGCCGTCGTCAGCGATCGGATCGAGACGGCCCTGGACGAGCGTGCGGAACCCCACGAGACCGAACCCCTCATCGAGTGGCCCGCCCTCGAACAGTTGTTCCCCGACCTCCGGGAGATCGCAAAACAGCTCCGCCGCACGGTGCTCGAAAGCCGCCCGATTCGAGTCCGACACCACGCCGACGGCGACGGCATGTGTGCCAGCCTCCCGGTCGAACTCGCGCTGAAGCGGTTCATCGAGGAGACCCACCAAGCGCCCGAGGCCAAGCGCCACCTCTTCAAGCGCCTGCCGAGCAAGGCACCGTTCTACGAGATGGAGGACGTGACCCGTGACCTGAACTTCGCGCTCGAAGACCAGGCACGACACGGCCAGAAACTCCCCCTCTTGCTCATGCTCGACAACGGGAGCACCGAGGAGGACGTTCCGGCCTACGCGAACCTCGCCCACTACGACATCCCGATTCTCGTGGTCGACCACCACCACCCCGACCCGGAAGCGGTTGACCCGTACATCGACGGCCACGTCAACCCGTACCTCTACGACGAGGATTACCGCATCACGACGGGAATGATGTGCGTCGAACTCGCGCGGATGATCTCGCCCGGTATCACGGACGAACTCCGTCACGTTCCCGCCGTCGCCGGAATCTCGGACCGCTCCAAGGCGGACGCGATGACGGACTACGTCGAACTGGCCGAATCGGAGGGCTACTCCGAGGAGTTCCTCACCGACATGGGCGAGGCGCTCGATTACGGCGCGTTCTGGCTGAAGTACGACCCCGGACGCAACCTCATCAACGACGTTCTGAACGTCGATTGTGACGACGAGGAGCGCCACCGCGAACTCGTCACGTTCCTCTCCGAGCGCGCCGAGGCGGACACCGAAAAACAACTCGACGCCGCGATGCCCCACGTCAAACACGAACGGTTGGCGAGCGAGGCACACCTGTACCGCGTGGACGTCGAAAACCACGCGTACCGGTTCACGTACCCGCCACCGGGGAAGACGACCGGCGAAATCCACGACCGCAAGGTGAAGGAGACGGGCGAACCCGTCATCACCATCGGCTACGGACCGGACTTCGCCGTTCTCCGCAGTGACGGCGTCCGACTCGACATCCCCGAGATGGTGACGGAACTCAACGAGGAAGTCGTCGGCGGTGGCGTCAGCGGTGGCGGCCACCTCGTCGTCGGGAGCATCAAGTTCGTCAAAGGAATGCGCGAGCAGGTGCTCGACGCGCTCGTCGAGAAGATGGCCGACGCGGAACTCGACGAGGAACTCCAGAGCACGACGGTCGGACACCAGCAGGACGACTGAAAC
>NZ_JBAWAC010000633.1:0-6661 GCF_049589095.1 Haladaptatus sp.
GAGTCTGGGACGTCATAGACAAGGTCCGCTACAGAGGGAAACAATGACCAACATCGCACTTATTGTACTTGACACTCTACGAAAAGATTACTTCGATAAACATTTCGATTGGCTCCCTGGCACTCGATTCGAGAACGCATGGAGTACAAGCCACTGGACAGCGTCAGCCCACGCATCGTTGTTCACCGGAAAATACCCGAGTGAAGTCCCGGTAAACAAAAAGAACGAGTTCTTTCCTGCGACCGAAACATCTATTGTCGAACGGCTGTCGGAAAGCGGCTATCGGACGCGCGGGTTCACGTCGAACATATATATGTCCTCTAACTTTAACTTCGACAAAGGGTTCGACGAACTCGAAACGTCGTGGCGAGTCAAACAAATCCCGAGCGAAAACACGTTCAATTGGGGAGCGTTCATCTCGACGCATCGGGACGAGGGACCGTCACGCTACTTCAAAGCACTCTATCAGTGTCTCACCGACGATTCTGACACGATCCCGTCGTTGAAATACGGGTCCAAGATGAAACTGAACGATCTCGGTATCATCACGCACGAAGACGAAGGGAGCAAGCGAGCGTTGGAGTTCGTTCGGAAATCAAATTTCGACACGGACGGAGAGTTTCTTTTCTTGAATCTCATGGAAGCACACGCTCCCTACGACCCTCCGGAAGAGTACAAGATGGTCGAGCGACCCAAGATAAACAAACGGCGGCCGTCGCTAACTGGTGGCTACGATGATCCGGAATGGCCACGCACCGCGTACGACGACGCTGTTCGATACCAGTCGGATATTTACGAGAAAATATTCCAGGCGGTTCGGGAAGACTTCGATGTGGTCATCACTGTGGGGGACCACGGCGAAATGCTCGGGGAGGACGACACGTGGTTGCACTGGATCGGAATTCGTCCGGAAGTGAGCCACGTTCCCCTCTGTCTCTCCGGTGATGTGGATATTCCGGACGCGGAGAGCGTAACGAGTCTCGTAGACGTTCACGCGACGCTCGCGGACCTCGCCGACCTCGACATGCCGAGTCCGAGAGGAGAATCCTTGTTGCGGTCTACGAACCGCGATTCGCGGCTTGTCGAGTATCGAGGGTTGTCCCAGCGTCGACGGGAAGTCGTCGAGAAGGTCGGAGGGGATCCGGACGAGTACGACCGGGACTGTTACGGAATCGCGGAGATGCGGTATCACTACGACACGCTCGACGGATTCGTCGGTGACAAAGAGTGGCAACCGAGGATTGCGGAAGCGGTTGAGTCGCTGAACCTCGAACGGGCGGAAGATGACCGCGTTTCGGACTCCGTGATCGAACACTTAGAAAACCTCGGCTATGCGTAATCGACCACGCCTGGGCGCTATCGTCTCGATACTCGGTTGATTGCAAACGACAGGGAATTGCGGTTCGAGCACACGATAAGGACAGAGACACTCGGATGGATTGCCCCTCATGGATGAGATATGACCGAAGCGACTGACGTGAGTCTCGGCGGCGAGACGGCGAAGGCGACGATTGCCAAGTTTGCGATGGCCGCAGTCGGGTTTCTCGCCAGTATTCTCTTCGCACGGGAACTCGGGCCGCGAGCGTTCGGTGGCTACTACTTGCTGTTCAGCGTGACGAAGCTCGCGGATCGACCGCTGATGGGATGGGCGACGGCGACCAAGAAGCGATTCGTCGATGACGAGACGAAACGACGGGAACTCGTCGGCGCACAGTTCCTCTTCAACGCGGCCTGGATTCTCATCGCGGCGGCAATTGGGTTGCTGTTGGCCGACCGTTTCCGGTCGTACAGCGGTGTCACCATGGCTCCGCTCCTGTTCGTGGTCCTGCTCTTGTCAGAGTCGAACTATGAAGCCTTCGACCGCATACTGACTGCCAGTGGTCGTGTTGGACTCTCGACGTGGACTGACGCACTTCGGTCGTATCTCACGCTCCCGTTGCAGTTCATTTTCGTGTTCGTCCTCGTTGGGTACGGCGTGGACGGAATGGTGTACGGTCTCGTGGGTGCGACGGTACTTACGCTTCCTATCGTCTTCTACTATATCGGGACGAGACCGGCGGTTCCGTCGGTCGATACGTTCGCCAGCCTCGCGAGATACGCTAGGTACAGCATTCCGACTGATTTCTTCACTACTCTTTACAACCGACTCGATATGATTCTGCTTGGGGTGTTGTTACTACCAGCGACGGCAGCGAACTACGAAGTCGCGGCGCAGTTGACGTCCCCCGCGACGTTCGTCGCGACGCTCGCCGGAAGTGGCCTGATGCCACGCGTCAGTCGGCTTTGGTCGGACGGGAAAGTAGTCGGACAAGAGGTCACGAACACGGTTGCGTTTTCGAGCATTTTCGCCGTGCCTATCTTCTTCGGTGCGCTGGCGATCCCACGAGCGCTCGTCGTAACTGTGTACGGCCCGGAGTACACGCTCGGAGTGTCTCTCCTCGCGGGTATCGCAGCTTATTGTGTGCTTTCGACGCAAACGACACCGTTGATCCAAACGCTCAACGGTTTGGACCGGCCAGACGTGAATATGCGTGCGTCGAGTCTTGCACTCACGATCAACGTCGTTCTCGGAGTGATTCTTACACTTCGGTTTGGCCCGATTGGTGTCGTCGTCGCCTCCCTCATCGCGGAAACGACCATCTACGTGCTCACTGCGGTCGTCGTTAAACGACAGGTACCATCGGTGAAACTCCTACCGCGACCACTCCGCATCCAGTTCAGTGTCGGTGTGGTGATGTTCTTCGTTGTCTCCGCAGTCCAGCACATCGTCGTGGTCTCGTCGTGGTTCGACCTCGGCATCTTGGTCGGTGTAGGTGGGGTAACGTACATCGGCCTGTTGGTGGTCCTGAGTCAAGAAGTTCGTGGGCACATCACAACTACCCTTCGTGGTTCTCGCGCGGAACGGTATCTACCGGGACGTGTGCTCAGATGACAGTGTTGGATATGATGATACTTTTTCACTCTCCACCGGATTTTCCCATCGTCTAGTAACTGACACAATTCATACAATATCGCGGTCTTGGGCGTGCATTTCATCCTGGTATCATAAGGCTTATGCGCGTTTTGCCAAATTCTCCACCAGATGAGCCAAGGCACCGAACAGGTCGAGGACACCTCCACTTCCACTACTTCAGTCCTCGACTATATCGAACACTGGTACCACATCCCTGTACTCGTACTGTTACTGGGATTCATGTTGTGGGTACGCCTCCAATCGTACGACAACTTCCTTATCAATGGGAAGGTGTACCTCTCCGGTAACGACGCGTGGTATCATCTCAGACAAGTACAGTATACAGTCAATCATTGGCCCGCGACGATGCCGTTCGATCCCTGGACGTACTATCCGTTCGGGACGAGCGTCGGTCAGTTCGGAACGTTTTACGACCAACTCGTCGCCACGGCGGCGCTGATCATTGGGCTGGGGGATCCGTCCCACCACACGGTTTCACTAACACTCCTCGTCGCGCCAGCGGTCTTCGGCACGCTCGTCGCCGTCCCGACGTATCTCATCGGGAAGCGACTGGGCGGCCGACTGGGCGGCCTCTTCGGCGTTCTCGTGTTGGCGCTCATTCCGGGGGTCTTCTTGAACCGTGGTTTGGTCGGATTCTCGGACCACAACATCGTCGAGCCCTTCTTCCAGACGTTCGCCGTGCTGGCGATGATGATCGCGATTTCGGCCGCGGAACGCGAACGCCCCGTCTACGAACTCCTCTTGGATCGTGATTTCGCGTCGGTTCGCCGCCCCCTCGGCTACAGCGTCCTCGCGGGAATCGCGACCGCGATGTATCTCTGGGTGTGGCCGCCGGGCGTCCTCCTCATCGGCATCATCGGCGTGTTCTTCCTGCTGAAACTGACGGCGGATTACGTGCGCGGTGTCAGTCCCGACCACCTCGCTTTCGTCGCCTCGATCAGCATGGGTGTGGCCGGGTTCCTCTTGCTCGTCCCGCTCGGAACGATTGCGTTCAGCGCGACGAAGTTCTCCTTGCTCCAACCGTTCATGGCGTTCGCCATCGCGATCGGCGCGGGATTCATGACGTGGCTGGCACGCGAATGGGACGACCGAAACCTCATGACTACGGGCTACCCGCTGGCGATCTTCGGTATTATCGCCGTCGGTGCTCTCGTCGTCTCCGTCGTCCTGCCGAACCTGTTCCACCTGATTCAGGAGAACCTCGTTCGCTTCGTCGGGTTCAACGCGGGCGCAGCACAGCGCACCATCGGTGAGGCAAAACCGTTCCTGAGCAGCGGCGACTCGCTGACGTCGGCGGTCGTCCCCCAGTACGGTTTGATGTTCTTCACGGCCATCATCGGCGCGTTGGTGATGGTGTGGCGGTCGGTGTCGTCGAACGAGAACGACGCCGAAAAGATGCTCGTGCTCGTATGGTCGGCTTTCATCCTCGCCGCCGCGTTCACGCAGGTGCGCTTCAACTACTACCTCGCGGTTCCGGTCGCGGTGTTGAACGCCTACCTCTTCGGGTGGGTGCTCGGACTCGTCGGCTTCGGAAAATCGACCGGCCAAACGATCCGAAACGCCGAACTGTATCAAGTGCTCGCCATCTGTTTCGTCTTCCTGCTGGTCGTCCCCGGACTCGTCATGCCCATGTCGGTTGGGGGGTCACAGACCTACACGGCACAGACGGTCGGTAACAACACCGGACCCGGTGCGATCACGCAGTGGGAAGGCAGCCTGCAGTGGATGCAGGGCAACACGCCACAGGAAGGCAACTACGGTGCCGGAAACAACAGTTCGATGGCCTATTACGGCACGTACACGCAAGGTGACGGCGACTACGACTACCCGAACGGGTCGTACGGCGTCATGTCGTGGTGGGACTACGGCCACTGGATCACCACCAACGGGGAACGGATTCCGGACGCCAATCCGTTCCAGGAAGGTGCGACCACCGCTGCGAACTATCTGCTCGCCCAGAACGAGTCACAGGCCAACGCCATCCTCGACAACATGGGCGATTCGAACGAGCAGACCCGCTACGTGATGGTCGATTGGAAGATGGTCGAGACGAAGGGACAGAGTGGGAACGTCAAGTTCTTCGCGCCGACCGTCTTCGACGACAACGTCTCGTCGAGTGACTTTGTCGACTACATCTACACCAACAGCAGCTACATCACTCAACACAAGCAGGCGTACTACAACAGCACGATGGTTCGCCTGTACAAGTACGACGGGAGTTCCGTCGATGCGCAACCCGTCGTGTTGGACTGGGATCTGACCACGTACCAGGGTCAGACGTACAAGATCAATCCGCAGGTGAAGAAGTTCGACACGATGAAGGAAGCCCGTCAGTACGTCAAACAGGACGGCTCCTCGCAGATAGGCGGTATCGGACCGTATGCGAGTGAGGACATCCCGGCGCTTCAACACTACCGTGTCGTCCACGAGAGCCAATCCACCGCGCTGCGCTATGGCTCCACGCACTACCAGGTGTTCGCACAGCGGGCACAACTCCTGCAACAGGCTAACGTCTCCGTTCAGGATTACTTCCGCACGTCACCCTCGTGGGTGAAGACGTACGAGCGCGTTCCCGGCGCGACGGTGCAGGGAACCGGTCCGGCGAACACCGAGATTACCGCGTCGGTGCAGATGAAATCCGCCACCGGCGGCACGTTCACCTACACCCAGAAGGCGACGACGGACGCGAACGGGAAGTTCACCATGACGCTCCCGTACTCCACGACCGGCTACGAAAAGTGGGGCACGGACGAGGGGTACACGAACACCAGCGTTCGTGCCAACGGTCCGTACGAGTTCTCGACGCCGAAAACGCTCGGCGACGGCGGGGTCACGTTCAAGAACGCGACCGCGCAGGTCTCGGAGGGCAAGGTCATCGGCGAGGATAACTCGCCGGTGACGGTGTCGGTCACGAACCAGCAGACGGTTCCGGTCGAGGGCGCGAACAACTCGTCCAGCAACAACTCGTCGGCCGGTTCCGCACCGAGCAACGCAACGGGCGGCAACTCCTCGGCCGGAAACGGTTCGGTCGGAGCGAACAACTCGACTAACAGTTCGACCAACAGCAGTTCGCTCCCGAGTCCCGCGGCACCATCGACGCGCGCCGGTCTCGTCGGCACCTTCGCGGCCGCGATGGTCGTCTCGCGTCGGGACTGAATCGGATTTTGCGTTTTTCGTTCGTCTCGGTTTTCGTTCGGTTTTCCCGTTGTTTCCCGTTCATTTTCTTGTCTTTTTTCCGTCCTTTTCCCTTGTCTCTCGGCTCACACGTTCCAGCCCACATTCTCATATCGGAGCGTGTCGTAGACACCGACGTGACTGGTGACGAACGCGAGTCCGGTAGCGTCGAGCGCGGATGGGAATCGTTTTTTGATTCGACCGGAAACCCCGGGGCAATGCGTGGCCTGCTGACTATCTACCTGAAAGGAGTCTGCATGGGGTCCGCCGACGCGGTCCCCGGCGTCTCCGGCGGAACGATTGCCCTCATCACGGGAATCTACGAACGGCTCATCTCCGCCGTCGCGTCCTTCGACCCGCGAATCGTGCCGAGTATCCTCCGCGCGTACGACCCCGACGAACGCGCAGTCGTCCGCGAGATGCTTGCCGAAATGGATATCCCGTTCCTGCTCGCACTGGGTGCGGGAATCGCAACGGCAGTCGTCGCGGTGACGGGTGCCGTCACGTGGGGAA
>NZ_JBAWAC010000634.1:0-2409 GCF_049589095.1 Haladaptatus sp.
TCGTCCAAGCCGTAGGCCGCGACTTGAACGATTTTGATCTCGAAACCGGCGTCGAGCATGGCGTCCGCGAGTTCGCGAGGGTCCTGCTGCCAGATGGGAGCGAACAGGTCGATACCGAGGTCGTCGCAGAGGTCCTGAATCCGGTGCGTCTGGAACTCGCTTTCGACCGCACCCGCCGTCACGCCCGCGAGGTCGAGGTCGAGGTCGCGGAGCGCGTCCTCCATGATTTCGGTTTCCATGTCGCCCTGTTCGCCCGCGTCCTCGACCGATTCGGCGTCGAAGTCACCCTCGACGTTCACGAGAGGGATACCGATGCTTTCGGCGGCGAGCGCCGTGAGTTCCGTCGCCGGAACGTGGTACATGTACGAGTCTCCTTTCGGGTGAACGGTGAGCAGTCGCTCGACGTTCAGGCCCTCTTCGAGCGCACGGTAGAGCGCCCACGAGGAGTCCTTGCCGCCGGAGAAGAGGCTGACCCACGCCTGCTGATTCATATGATGGTTTGCGAGTCGGGGAATAAATGAGCCTCGGTTACTCGACCAGTTCCTCGTTGATGGTCGTCCCGCTTATGTAGGACGCCACGCGAACGCCGATAAGGCTGACGAGGACGCCGAGGACGACGTACACCGCGAGTCGGGTTCCGGGGTCGAGCGTGAGTCGCTGAATGGTCGTCTGCCCGACCATTATCTGGGGAATCACGACGGGCTTGATGTTTCCGGCGCGCTGGAGGAAGTAGGCCGAGAAACCGCGGACGACCAACCCGACCGCGAGCACGCCGAACGGCAGGTTGAGATACGAGTTCCGTACGCTGTCGTTGCGGATGGCCTCGTCCAGCAAGCGACCCATGCTGGCGGTGAGCGCGGCCACGGCTATCCACGGGACGCTCTCGAAGACGAACGCCATCGCGGTCATGAGGACGTTGCCGGTGGAATCCATCGGCGCTGCTCGGAGCGCCCCGGCGAACACGCCGATAAGCGATAGTCCCACGGCGACGACGTAGGTGACGATGGAAACCCGCCCGGAGTAGAGGGCGTCGCGGGCCTCGCCGGGCAGGTTGCGAAAATAGGACCCGATGGCGAGTCCCTTGTACAGCGCGAACAGGCCGACGACGGCCGCGATGGCGGACGTCGCCATGGCGAGCCCCAACCGTAACAGCAACACTGGGAACGCGATGAGTGCGATGCCGGTCGGCACGAGGACGGTCTGGCGCAGTTCCTCGTCCGCGAGGAACTGCTTCAGCAGGTAGTAGGTGGATTCGATGTCGCGGGCCTGCCGGACGACCACGCGGTCCACCGCGTCCACCCGGACGCGACTCTCCACGATGGGGACGAGGCGTTCGTCCTCCGCGCTATCGATGACGATGATCGTCGAGTCGGGGTGGTGTTCCGCGATGAGGTCGTCGAGTTGGGCGGCCACGGCGCGGTCGGCACCGACGCGCGTGTCGGCGGTACCGGAGATGACGGCGACCATCGATTCCTCGTCTTCGTCCCGCAGGTCGCGGGCCACGCGGAGCGCTTCGAGAAGACAGTTGACACTCGAATCCTCGGGATCGGCCAACCCGACATCGGTGACGAGCGCCTGGACCGCTTCCCATCCCGCGACGGGCATCTCCAGCCCCGTCTTGCGTCCGATGTCGTCGTTTCGATCGACACACACCACCAACGTACTCATTCGGTACTCCACCCCAGACGGCGAAAGGATAAAAAGGTCGTCTTTATCCCGACTGTTCTACTCAATGATATACTAGTCACCCCCGTCACTCGTTCGTTGTCATCGTCGAACCGGGTACAAGCAGTGCGACGATCGACAGTCAGACGTTCCCGTTCAGTGCATCGAAAATCCCGTCGATGAACTCCCGGTCCAACCAGAGACCCGCTTCCATCCCCCCGGCGATGACCGCCGATTCGACCGGCACTTGCCCGCCACCCATCCGTGCGTGCCCACCGGCGTCGGCACCTGGGATGTCCGTGACGGCCGCCTGCAGCGCCTTTCCCATGTGAACTCGGTCGTCGCGCGACCGTCCCGAGATGTAGAGCGTGTCCTCGCGCTTGCCGTAGACGACGACGGCCGTCACCCCTTCGAGTTGCATGAGTTCGTCCGCGGCCTGCGGAATCGCGTCGGCGTTCGAGAGCGAGCCAACGTTACAGACCGCAAAGGAGCCACGAACTTCCCGTTCCGTGATCGCCCGTGACTTGATTTCCAGTACTTCGGCGCTCACCTGCGGGTTCGCGATTCGGTCGAGTCGGTGCTCGTCCACGCCGCGATAGAGGTATGCACTCGCCGAAAACTCCGCCGCCGAACAGCCGTTCGTCAGGTGTTTCGTGTCGGACTGTATCCCGTACAGCAAGCCGGTGGCGATGTGGGACGGGAGAACGAACTCGTCCTCAGGTGGAATTTCGTCCGGACCGACGG
>NZ_JBAWAC010000635.1:0-6614 GCF_049589095.1 Haladaptatus sp.
GCGGGGGGACGTCCCTTCGTTTCAGTGCTTCCCGCAGGTCGCTCGTGACCGCCGCGACGGTTTCGGCGCCCTCCAGTTCCGGTTCGATCCGTTTCCTGAGTTCCTTGCTCAGTGCCGGACTGCGCCCGCCGGTCCCGACGGCGACGACCACGTCGCCGTCGCGGGCCGTCGCCGGAACGACGACGCTTCCCAACTCCCGTTCGCCGCTCCGGTCCGCGCGGTTGACCAGAATTCCGCGCTCGCTCGCCGCTCGCTCGATGGCCGCGTTGCACTCCTCGTCGCTGGTCGCGGCGACGACGAGTGCGGGTGCTACTCTTTCGAGCCACGAATCCACGTCCCCCGGCGAGACGTGCGCCCGGACGAGCGAGGCGCGTGCGCCTTGCTCGTCCGATTGTCGGTGTTCGGCGAATTCTCGAAACTCGTCCGCGAATTCCGCTCCGACCACGACGACCGTCGCTTCGCGCGCGAAGCGACGGGCCTTCCGGTAGCCGACCCGTCCCCCGCCGAAGACGAGCACGCGCTCCCCGCGAAAGTCGTGAAACAGCGGAATCATGCGTGAAGCGTGAACTCGACCGTCTCGTACTCCCCGGCGTAGTACGCCCGACAGAAGTCGTCCTCCGTCCCGTAGTCGCCCTTCGGGACGACTCGGGCGGCCACGGAGACGGTCAGGGGCGACTCGTCGAACGGGTACGGATCCAGTTCGAATTCGCCGTCACCGACCGGTCTCACCGTGATGGAAACCTCCTCGCCGGGTGCCGTCGGCACGTCCTCGATGGTCGTCTCGTCGGGCGATTCGGTCGTCCCGAGGATCAGCGACAGGACGTCCCACACTTGCAGGAGTTCGTAGTTACACCAGAGGCGACTCGTCGTGCCCTCGGGCGGTTCTCCCTGCTTGTGAAGCGCGGTGAGCAGTTCCATATCCTCGTTTGAGGGTCGCTCCTCGTCCTCGTCGGCTTCCATCAACTCGCCCGCCAGTCTCGTCTGTCGTTCCTCCTCCTTCGCCACGAACTCCTCGAACGCGGGTTGCGTGTCGGGCCACGACGTGGAGAGGCCGTAGCGTCGGCGGCGGAGTCCCGAACCGTGCATGGACGCCAGCAGTCCGGCGTAGGTGTTCAACTCGGCAACGCTGCTGATGCCGTCGTCGTAGAATTCGACCCACTCGTCGGCGGGCACGCTCACGAAGTTAACGAGGTCGCCGTCTTCGAGGTGTGGTTTTCGGTCGTACTCCCACCAACCGTCGTCGTGGGTGGTCGCAACGAGGGTCATCGCGGCGAACGGCTCCGGGCGCTCGAACGTCTTGTTTCCCCAGTGCTCCGCGAACTGCCCCGCCAACGCCGCGTGGTCGGGTTGCGTGATGAACCGATACTGGTCGTCACCGTGGGCGATGAGCATCGGTCGAAATTGGGTCGGACACAATAAAAGCGTGTGCCGACCCTCCGTCTTCGGCCGACGAGTCCTCGCTGGACTCACTCCGTCTCGACGTCTGGGCCGATGGTGATGACGTTCGTGCCGAACGGTTCCATCGGTTTCTCGAACGTCGCGGTCAGTTCGTCGTTCGGGAAGATTCCGAGGATACGGGCCGCCTTCCGCCCGACGCTTCGGATACTGTGCGGTTCCTTGGCCGGAACGAGCGCGATTTCTCCGGTCGAGAGTTCTATCGTTTCGTCGCCGACCGTCGCCTCGACGGTTCCGGCCGTGACGTGCAACAACTCCTCGTTGCTGTCGCGATGTGTCGGCAGGTAGTTGCCGGGTTCGAGTTCGATGCAGACGAGCATGATGTCCTCGCCCGCCACCTCGCTCGCTTGTGGGGTCCCCGGCGACAGCGGGAAATAGCCCCGCAGTCGGGCGTGGTCGTCCCCCTCCTGCCACACGTCCGTTCCCTCGAACTGATAGAGCGGAACCGATCGTAAGTTCTCGTCTCGTGATTGGACTGCCATGGTTCCTCCAGTTGCTTCTCGCGGTGGGTCGCGTGGACCGAATAGATCCCCTCCGTTGCTCCCCAAGTGACGCTAGGCCGATCCGGAGCATCACCCTTTCGTGGGGCAGTTTTCCGACAGTAGGACGTGGCTACCGTCCCGTCCTCGAATCCGTACGAACCGCATACTCTTGCGCGACACCGTCGTGGTCCCGACGAGCGATGACTCCCGAGACGTCAGCACCCAACGAGTCCGCATCGGACGCTTCAGCCTGTTCGCGCTGTCGAGACGACGCCGTTCTCCGCGTCGTCCGCACCGAAATCGAAGGGCGTTCTTCCCCCGTCCGAACGTCGTCCTCCGACGCCGCTGACTCCGCGACCGTCTGTCGGGATTGCTTCGCCCGCCTCCGCGCCGACCCGAACGCGTCGTTCAACACCCTGTTCGAAACCGGGGACGCACCCGACCGCACGCGGCATTTCATCAAAATCGAACGGTTGTAGTCGGCGGGCGGATTTCCGTTTTCAGTACTCCGGCGGCACGTACAGGTTGACGGTTTCCAGCGGTTCCTCCCCAGTGTTCGTGATCTCGTGTGTCTCCCTTGGCTCGATACAGACGAGGTCGCCCGCCGACAGGCCGACCGTCTCGCCCGCCACGACTGCTTTCCCCCGTCCCGAAATCACGAACAGCCACTGCTCGCTCCCCTCGTGGCGATTCTCGGGTCCGCCCGTCGATTGTCCGGGCGACAACAGCATCAAGGCGGCTTGCGCCCGTTCGGTTTCCAGCAACACGTCGAACCAACTCGCCGCGTCCGCCGTCGTCGTTCGCTTCATACGCCCCGTTCGTCCCGCGTCGGCAGAAACGTTCGGACGAAATCGGTCTCCCCCGCTTGATCCCATTGGCGCGGATTCGTTTATCCCCGTCCGGAGCGTCCCTTTCGGTATGCCACAACGAAAGTTCGCACGGGAGACGGCGGGCGGCGGATTGCTATCGGTGCTCTATCGACTGCGACGCGGGGATGCGGTTACGGTCGGAACCGACACCGGGACGCTCCGGGACCCGCGCGAGTTCACGGTCGAACGGGTCGCCGAGGAGCGCACGGCGCGGGACGGGGAGATCTACTACCGCGTTCACCTCCGAGGGCCACGGGACGGCCACTACGTGTTGATGCCCGAGAAACCGCAGGGAAAGGGCGCACATGTGCCGCCGGAGTTGTTCTACCAGCATCCGACCGACCGCGACAGGTGGGACGAACCGGAGGAGGAAACCGAGGGAAGCGTCGTCTTCCTTCGGGTTTCCGCGGGGGAACCAGCCGCCGCGGGTCGGTCAGACTGACTCCACGAACAGATCGAGTTTCGAGTTCGGCGAGTTCGTGCTGAGTCGCACGCCGTCGAAATCGCCGTTTTTCTCCGTCCGATACTCCACGCCACGAATACCGCCCCCGACGCGCCCGAACGTGAGTTTCGGGCGCTGTGCGTAGGGTTTCTCGAATTTCACCGTCGCGTGTCCGGATTCGTCGACGGCCACGCCGCGATGAACGTCGAACGCTGGCGTGTTGTTCCGGACGCGCGACGTCGGACTGGAGACGTGCCACGGTCCCCGCACGTCGGACCAGTTGCCGTCGTAGCAGTTGTCCGTCCCGTCGCCTTCCACGATCGCCGGTCCGCCGCTCCGGTAGATGCGGTTTCGCCGGACGAGATTTCCCTTACTCTGGACCAACATCCCGGCTTCGTGGCCCTTTCCGGCCGCGTAGCTTCGGATTCGGTTGTTCAGGAGTTCGTGGTTCGTCTCGCCACCGGCGGCGACGAGTCCGATACGGTCGAGATCACTGAGGCGGTTCCCTTCGACTGTGACGAACCGGGCGTCGGCGAGCATGATCCCCGTTCGCCCGGTCCCCGAAATCGTGTTTCGGGAAACGATGCCGTCCTCCGCGCCGTCGATCCTGATGCCGTCGCTCGCGACGTTTCGAATCCGATTTCGCGCGACGACGAAATCGGTGATGCCGTCGGTCACGTTGATTCCGCGACCGCCGTAGCCGTAGAGGTCGTTGTCGACCGCCGTAATGTGGTTCGCGTGGGCGATATCGAGCGAGATACCCGAGTAGTCGTCCCGTTTTTCCTGTGCGCTGACGTTGTCGGCGATTCGAACGGCGTGAGTCGTCCCGTCGAAGCCGAGATGAAAGAACGACTTGTGGTGTCCGAAGCCGAGGTTGTTCGCGATGAGGACGTAGCCGCCGTTACCCTGCGTTTTATCGCCGCCGAGACCGATCAGACTGCCCTCCCGGTTGTTCCCCAGCACGTTGCCGACGACGGCGATGTGTTTCCCCTGTCGGTGGCGTCCCCGTCGCCAGATGTCACAGGAGATAGAGCGGTCGAGTCCGTTCGTGACGGTATTTCCGGAGACGACGACATCCGTGCCGCCGACCTGGATTCCCCTGTCGCCGATGTCGTAAATACGGTTGCCGAGGATGCGAACATCACGGCTCTCCCGTTCGGCGCTGATGCCGCTCCCGCCCGTGCTATGTTCGTGGTAGGGGTGCGTTCGCGTCACGTAGTTTCCCGAGATAGTGACGTTCTCGGCGTCACGGACGATGATGCCGTGACAGAGTTTCGTGAAGATGTTCTGCTCCTCGGGGTTGCCGTCGAAGCCGATGCCGCGAACCGTGACGTTCTCGCAGTGACGATGATGGCCGATACGGAACCCACCGGCGTTGGCGTCCGCCGCCGGTTTGATGAGCGTCCGGACGCCGGGACCGACGACGGTGACGTCGCTCACGTCGATGTCGAGCCACCCCATCGTTCGATAGGGTGCGTTCTCTCCCGTGATGAGGACCGTCTCGCCGGGCGAGAGGTTCCTGAACGTGGCTTCCAACTCCGCCGTCGAGGTGACGATGGAATCAGCGACCCCGAGTTCGTTCGCACGGCCGCCGCTCGCCCCCCATCCCGCGAGTGCGAACGCCAACCCAGCAGTTCCCCCCAGTACCCGCCGCCGTGGAATTTCGGGCATTCTCCGTGAGATGCACGACGCGAACCACCCACTGATTTGTGGCCGAAATTTCACGTTTCGACGGTGGCCGGGCGACGATGTGCGGGCAGTTTCGTCGGGAAGTAGACATCGGTTGTTCCGATTCAGGGTTCGAACCATTCTGTTTCAGGCCGTGAAATACCCCCTTTCAGGCACTGCAACACCCCCCGCAGGTGGCGAATAACAAACTCGTATTCCGCCGTTTCGCCTCGTGAGATGGTTCCTGCCGAACGTTCAACGACGAGCTACAACGCGGCGACATGCACGCCTCCGAGAGACGGACGAGCGAACGAATCCGAGAACGAATTCGAGCGCGAATTTCGCACGAGGGGAGTGCTGTGACCGGCACACCGACACCCACTCGACGCGGGTTCTGTGCGTCCGTCGGCGCGGTTAGTCTCTCCCTCCTGAGCTCACCCGTTACCGCCCGCTCGACGGATGGGCCGGGCGGGCGGGTCGTGTTCATCTACGACGATTCGCCGGAGGAGGATTACACGGAAACGTTCCCCGTGCATCAGGACGAAGGCGTTCCGGGCTGTATCGCGGCGGTGTCCGATCGTATCGGGCATTCGTCGTGGCTCTCACCGAAGCAGTTACGGGAAATGGAGGGCGACGGCTGGGAGATCATGTCCCACTCGGTTCGGCATCGAGCACTGGGAGCGATCGCTGTCACGCAGGACATCGAACCGGGGGATACGAAGGTGTACGTCGAGTCGAACTTCCACAGCCGGGTTCCGGGCGACGAAATCGTGGTGGAAGACGGTAATCGGTCGGCGACGTTCACCGTCGCCGACGGTGGCGAGGATTCCTCGGGGGAGTACCTCGTGAGCGAGAAACCGCTTCGGACCGGATTCACGGCGGCCGACGGCGTCACCGAACGCTACACCGACGATCGAATCCGCCGTTCGCTCGCGGATTCGAAGCGGACGCTGGAGGGATTCGGTGTGGATATCTCGGCCATCGTGCTCCCGTTCGGACGGACGCAGGGACGGGTGCAGGAACTGATTCCGGAGTACTACGACGTGCTTGCCAACCAGCATCACGGCGGGTTCAATCCGGGGAAATCGCTCGATCCGTATCATCTCGGCCGAACGGTGTTCCGCGGCGACGACCTGTCGGCGTCGGAAATCGGGAGCTTTCTCGACAAGGTCCGGAGAGAGAGCGCACTCGGAATATTCGTCGGCCACAGTCGGGAGGAGACGCTCACGCCCGCTCGCGTTCGGGAGACGATTCGCATGTCGAAGGACCGGAACCTCGAAATCACCACCCTCCGCGACGCCCTGACCGATTTCGGTGTGTCCACTGGAAGCCCAACCACGACGACCGCGACGACCCGGTCCACGGCGACGCAAACGACGACGGATACGGCGAAACGCTCGTCGGCAACGGATGGTCGGACGGCGACGCCGGACACGACGTCCGATGCGGGCGGAACGGATGGCGACGACGATGGCTCGCCGTCGATGGAACAACTCGGTGCGGTATCCCTGCTCGGAGCACTCGGTGCCGGTGTCCTCACCTACACCCGTCGGAACGGGTGAGCATCGTCCCTCGACGGCCCGATCAGAGACCAGTAGCTCCCTGCTTTCGACCCGATTTCGAGTCGGACGGATCGACCACGAACCACCGTTTCAGCCCCTGAGAACTTCACGAACGCGAACAGTAGGGCCTCAATTC
>NZ_JBAWAC010000636.1:0-4714 GCF_049589095.1 Haladaptatus sp.
GTTCGAACCGGTCGTGACCCATCTGGTCGTAGGCTTGGCGCTTCTCGTCGTCCGAGAGCACCTCTTTCGCCTTTTTCACCTTCTTGAACTTCTCGTCGGCGTCCGGGTCGTCGCTCACGTCCGGGTGATACTCGGCGGCTTTCTTGCGATACACCTTCTTGATCTCGTCCTCGTCGGCGTCCCGACTTATACCGAGTACGTCGTAGAAGTCCTCGCTCATCAGTTATCGTTTTGTAATGTAGGATGGTATTTGAATCGTCCGTCTACCGTTCGTCACGCGTTCGCCGCGAGCGGCGAACGCGATGCCGACGAATTAGTTCCCGTCGGCATCGGATGACGAGTTGGTTCTCGTCTCCGTCGTCGTCCACGTCGCCGGATTACATCCGGCTGGCGAACGATTCTGACTATTCGTCTTCGTCAGAATCGTCAACGTCTTCGAAGTCGGCATCGACGTACTCGTCGTCCGCCTCGTCAGCACCGGCGTCGGCACCGGGGTTCGGGCCGCCGCCCATGCCACCCATTCCGCCGGGGCCTGCGGCACCGGCCTGCTGGGCTTGCTCCTGTTGCTGGTACATCTGCTTGCCGATCTCCTGCAGCGACTTGCTCAGGTTCTCGGTCGCGTCTTCGAGGTCGTCCTTCGTCGCGTCCTCGTCTTCGAGGACCTCCTGGACGTCCTCGATCTCGTCCCGGATCTCGGCTTCGAGGTCGTCGTCCACGTTCTCCTCGTTCTCTTCGAGGAGCGTCTCGGCGCGCTGAACGGCACCTTCGGCGGCGTTCCGCGCTTCGATGAGTTCGCGGCGTTCCTCGTCCTCCTCGGCGTGCTGTTCTGCTTCCTCCTGCATGCGCTCGACTTCCTCGTCGGAGAGGCCAGCGCCACCCTCGATGGTGATCTCCTCGCTGTTGCCCGAGCCGTGATCCTCCGCGGAGACGTTGACGATTCCGTTCTTGTCGATGTCGAACGTCACCTCGATCTGCGGCGTTCCGGCGGGTGCGGGCGGGATTCCCGCGAGGTGGAACTCGCCGAGTTGTTCGTTCTCGTTGGCGATTTCGCGCTCACCCTGGAAGACACGGACCTGCACCGAGGTCTGGTTGGCCGCCGCGGTGGTGAACACCTTCGACTCCTCGGTCGGAATGGTCGTGTTCTTGTCGATGAGGCGCTCGAACAGGCCACCCTTCACCTCGATACCGAGCGAGAGCGGCGTCACGTCGAGCAACACGATGTCGTCCACGTCGCCGGAGAGGACGCCGCCCTGAATCGCCGCGCCGAGCGCGACGGCTTCGTCGGGGTTGACGTTCTTCTTCGGTTCCTGGTCCGTGAGTTCCTCGACCTTCTCCGAAACCTGCGGCATGCGGGTCGAACCGCCGACGAGGATGACCTCGTCGATGTCGGATTTCGAGTAGCCCGCGTCCGACAGCGCCTGTTCGGTCGGTTCGACCGTGCGGTCGATGAGGTCCTTGGTCAGGGATTCGAACTTGGCCCGCGTCAGGCTGTTTTCGAGGTGGACCGGACCGTTGTCGGTCGCCGTGATGAACGGGAGGTTGATGTCCGTCTCCTTCCGCGAGGAGAGTTCGATCTTCGCTTCCTCGGCCGCGTCCTTCAGGCGCTGGAGCGCCTGTCGGTCGTCGCGGAGGTCGATGCCGTGCTCCGACTCGAAATCGTCGGCGAGGTAGTCGATGATGGCCTGGTCCCAGTCGTCACCACCGAGGTCGTTGTCCCCGTTCGTGGCGATGACTTCGTAGACGCCGCCGCCGAGGTCGAGGATGGAAACGTCGAACGTCCCGCCACCGAGGTCGTAGACGAGGACGGTCTGGTCGGATTCGTCGTCCAGTCCGTACGCCATCGACGCGGCCGTCGGTTCGTTGACGATGCGGTCAACGTCGAATCCGGCGATCTCGCCAGCGTTCTTCGTCGCCTGTCGCTGCTTGTCGTTGAAGTACGCGGGGACGGTGATGACCGCCTTCTCCACGTCGTCGCCGAGGTACTCCTCGGCGTCGCGTTTGATCTTCTGGAGGATCATCGCCGAGATTTGCTCCGGCGTGTACTCCTCTCCCTCGATCTCGACGGTGTAATCCTCGTCGCCCATGTGTCGCTTGATGGACTGAATCGTCTTTTCGGGGTTCTGAACAGCCTGATTTTTGGCTGGTTTCCCGACCAGACGCTCACTGTCGTCGGAGAACGCGACGATGGACGGCGTGGTCCGGTTACCTTCGCCGTTGACGATGATCTCCGGGTCGCCACCTTCCATGACCGCGAACGCGCTGTTCGTGGTACCGAGGTCGATGCCCAGTATCTTGTTGCTCGTCATTGTTGGGGCAACCTACCCGTTTGCGCCGGTTAAAGGTTACTAGATGTCACGAGGATACGCTGAATCCCACCCCTCCGCAGTCATGCGGTTTTTGTTTTCGCCGTCTTCGCGCTTCGGGAGCTTTTTATCGAACCGATATTCTATCCCCCGTTTCCGGACGACGCGACACTCGAACGGGTGCGATCGTCCACCAGAAGACGACTGAGGTGCAAGGTGGTAACCACGAGGAGGTGGAAAATCCGTACCGGGCAGACTGCTGCGAGGATCGGCCACGCGGCACCCGAGCGTGTCCCCTTCCGATGGCGATAGATGGAGAAAGAACGTTACGCTTCGTCGCCGTTTCCGTCGCTCACCGTCACTTGCGCGGCTTGCAGCACTTTGTCCCCCATCTCGTAGCCCGGTTGGTACACGTCGGCGATGGTGTCTTCGGGGTGGTCGCTCTCGACGCGGAGCATCACTTCGTGGCGCTGTGGGTCCACGTCGTCGCCCTCTTCGGGGTGAATCCGTGCGACGTTCTCGTCCTCGAACACGCGGTCGAGTTCGCGCAGGGTAAGTTCGACGCCTTCACGCAAGCTCTCGACATCGTCGTGCTCCGCTTCGACCGCGCGCTGGAGGTTATCGCGCACGTCGATGAGTCGGTCGACGAGGTCCTCGGTTGCACGCTTTTTGAGCTGTTTCTGCCGCTTTTTCGCGCGCTTCTTGTAGTTCTGGAAGTCGGCACGATTGCGCCGCAGTTTCGCTTCGAGGTCGTCCACTTCCTGCCGTTCCGACTCGATAGCCGCGAGTCGGTCCTCGACGTCAGCGGCGAGGCCTTCGTCTGCGATGGCAACCCGCGCGATAAGGCTCGTGTCCTCCGGGCCGAGAACGTCCTCGTCCGGCGTTTCTTCGTCCGTCTCGACGTTCCCTTCGGCCGGGGATTCCCTTTCGGCTGGCTCTTCGTCTACCGTTTGGGCGGCTTGCTCCTCGGTCATATACGTTCGTAAGTCCTTCCTCGCGTTTAAGGCTTCAGAAACGGTGCGCCCAACTCGGTACGGGCGAGACAATCGACGAGCGTGGTTGCGGACATCGAGTAGGTAGGACGTCCGACCAATCCACTCAGCGGGTCGAAATCGGCCAGTCCACGGGAGGAAAGCGTCGGTAGCCGGGTCTGTGTGAGGTCTTCGAGCACCGTTTCGAACGCCTCGTCGGAGATCGACTCGGTGGATTGGTTTCGTTCCCACGCCGCGACCTCCCGCACGAGGACTTCCAGTTCGACCGGGGCCGTCTCCGCGTGTCGGGAGAGGGCATAGAGAACGAGTCGGTTGCGACGCTCGGGCACGCTCGCGAGCACCGAAGCGACTGTTCCCCGTGGCATCGAACTCCCTTCCAGTATCGTCCCCGGTGAATCTCAACCCTGCCAACCGTTTCCATCGTTCACCCGCCGTAACGGGAGCGCAGTCCCGCGGTAGTGGTCGTCGTCCCCGACCGCTCCGGCGCGTCGTTCGAGATGTGAGCCTTTCGCACACGTCGTTCGTCGGTAACGACCGGTTCGGGGGGATAAGCAACCGTTCAACGGCGTCGTCAGTTTCGTGACGGTGTGAGGCGGACGAGACCCCGCGGACCGTCTCGTTTTCCACGGGTCACAACCCTTTTCGGTTGTGCGAAAGAACGGGTACGCATGGCAGACGAGAAATCCAACGAAAACGGCGACAACGGTGACGAACAAGAGAAGACGTTCCAGGAGCGCGTCGAGGAAATCCGAGAGAAACGCGCACAAGAGGGCGATGAAGACCGTGACGAACGATTGAAGGAGGCCATGGGCGGCGGTGGTCCCGGTGGAATGGGCGGTAATCCGTTCGCACAGATGATGGGCGGCATGATGGGCGGCGGACCCGGCGCCGGCGGCATGGGCGGCGGCCGCGGAAGCGAGCAGGGCGGCGACGAGGACCTCGTTCGCGAAGTGCGTCAACTTCGGGACGAAGTTCGGGACGCCACCCGACAACTCCAGCGCATCGCGGACGCGCTCGAGGAGTAATCGCCGTCTAATCTTTCGGCAATTCACCGAACGAAGGCAGAGATTCTTATACTTCCCTCACCATTTCGATTCGTAACCGTGTCGGGAGAGACGAGTAGCGGGTCGCGCCGCCTCTATCGGAACCGCGAGTTCATCGCCTTGGCGAGCACCGCGTTCGCCCGGAGTCAGGCGTATTCGACGATTCTCATCGCGCTGGCGATGTACGCCAACATGTTCCACACGACGAGCACCATGGAGGGCATGTTCGGGACCGCGTTCGCTGTCGTCCAACTCCTCATCGTCCTCCCGCTCGGCCGCTACATCGACACGCGAATCTCCAAGCGGTTCCTGCTGTTCGGTCTCTTCGTCAACGTCCTCGTGTTCATCGGATTCAGCTTCGTGGATTCGGTGACGG
>NZ_JBAWAC010000637.1:0-3352 GCF_049589095.1 Haladaptatus sp.
ATCAGCCTCTTCGACGAGGACGGTAACGCGTTCGACGACCCCGACGACGAGTTCAACCTCTCCGAGACGGCCTACAAGTTCATGGGCGGCATCCTGAACCACGCCGAAGCGTTCACCGCCGTCACGAACCCGACCGTCAACTCCTACAAGCGCCTCGTCCCCGGCTACGAAGCACCCGTCTACGTCGCGTGGAGCGACACCAACCGCTCGGCGCTCATCCGCGTCCCCGACGCCGCGGGCGCGAGTTCGCGCTTCGAAATCCGGAGTCCGGACCCGTCGTGCAACCCCTACCTCGCGCTCGCCGCCGTCATCTCGGCCGGGCTCGAAGGTATCGAAAACGACGCCGACCCCGGCGAACCGGTCCGCGAGGACATCTACGAGTTCGACGACGAGAAGCGTGAGGAGTACGGCATCACGACGCTCCCCGGTTCGCTCGACGAAGCGGTCGACGCGCTCGAAGCCGACGACGTCGTCACCGAAGGACTCGGCGAGCACGTCACCGAGAAGTTCATCGAAGCCAAGCGTGCGGACTACGCCGACTACCGCGTGTTCGTCTCCGACTGGGAGAAAGAGAAGTACTTGGAGAAGTTCTAAGCGCGAATCCCTCTCCGTCCAACTATTTTTGGATACGCGACGATTCCACCCTGTACTACCGCGTTGATGGCGAAGATGGCGGCGAGCGGCAGCGATGCTCGGAGTCCGATGTACGAGAGGACACCGAGGGAAAAAAGCCCCACGACGGCCGTCGAACGGGACACCGTTCCGTCCGGTGGTCCGACCGACTCCCACGCGATCAACGCCCCGATGGTCCCGCCGAGTGCGGTGACGGCATCCACCAGGTCGGTTTCCGCGAGTGCGGCAGTGATGGGTGGCATGAGGATAACGATACAGAGCGCCGCGAAGGCCCAGAGGACGGCGAGGGCGAACGCCGGTCTCGGCCGTCGCTTGAAGCCACCGATGAGGACGGCGAGATAGACGAGGCCGACTCCGACGCCGGCGATCACGTCGACGGTGAAATGAACGCCGAGGACGAGTCGTGTGAGGCAGACGAGCGCAACGATGACGCTCGCAACCGCCAGCCGTGTCGCTCTGCTCCCGCGGTCGAACGTCAGCGCGAGGAGGACCCAAAACACGGTCGAGCCGAGCGCGTGACCGCTCGGAAAGCCGTATCCCGACGCATTCACGACGTGATACGTCTCGGGCGGCCGTGCCAGCGCGAAAAACCCTTTCAGCGCGAGCGTCAACGACAGCGCGCCCAACGTCGCAGCGAGGAGGAATCCATACTTCTCGCGGTCGTCGCTGGTCCAGTAGAGCAGCGCACCGAGAACGAAAAACAGCCCCGCATTACCGAGTTGGGTGACGTAGGCGAACACCTGCGGTATCCAATGCGGTAACACTTGATGGAAGAACTCCACCACTCCCCAACCACGGGACATGACTACGAGCGCCAGTCCTGAATCCGACCGCCGACACGCCCGGGGACCATCGCGGCGCTCACGCCGAACCCGACGAGCATCATCAGGGTGTATAGCCCGAGCGTCGAGAGCCAGATGATGAACATGGCGAGGATGGCCCACCAACTTTTGAGCCACCAGAACGCGCCGAGCGTCATCGCCGTCCCGTACAGGAGAACGAGATACGGACCCCATCCGCGCGCGTGCCCACGGCGCATCCGTCTCCGGACGTATCCCTTCAGTTCCGACTCCAACTTGGATTTCTGAACTGTGCGCTCATCGACATCGTGTTCGAACTCCTCGAACTCCGACTGTAGACGTTCCACGTCGTCTCGGAGGTCGAGGATGTCCGGTGCGGACTGCTCTGTATCGTCGGTCATGTCCTCTCCTTTGACTTCCTGCTGTCTTTCCCTGGTGCCTGCCACGCCTTTAGTTTTCCTGAAATGCCGTCCCGCGAGAACCGCGTTGATGACCGCGCCGAACAGGAGGACGATGCCGCCGAGGTAGAGCCACGTGACCAACAACAACGCGCCGCCGAGAACGCCGTAGGCGGAGAACTGCGCCGCTGAATCGACGTAAATGCTGAACACCGCTTGGAGCGCCGTCCAGCCGAGTGTCGCAAATATCGTTCCGGGAAGTATCTCACGGACCGTAACGTCGGTGTCGGGGAAGAAATAGTACAGGGGTAAGAACACCGGAACCAAAACGAACAGGAGGGCAATCGACGTGAGCGTTCGCTCGAACGGCAGCCACGCCATGGACGGAAGGAGGATGTTGACCACCGCGACGCCCGAGACTCCCACGGCGATGACGGCCAACACGAGGCCCGCATCGGTCAGCGTCTCGGTGAACGGTTCCGCGACGTTCACGCCGTAGACCCGTGAAAACGCCTCGTCCAATCCACGAAACACGCGCAGGGTACTCCAGACGAGGACGAGAGAACCGACGACCGTCGCGCTTCCACGTCCCGACGCGCTGGAGAGCGAATTCTGAACGATGTCCTGTGCCTTCGGGGAGAGAAGCGTCTGGACCGTCCCGACGACGTGATTCGCGAACGTGTCCCCGCCGACGAACGACGCGATGGCGAGCGCCAACAACAGCGCCGGAAGGATCGAGATGAAGGCGTAGTAGGCGATCCCCGCCGCGAGAAACGTGATTTCCTGTTCACGCGCGTAACCGACGGTTTCCCGTGCCGTAGTTCCGATATTCACGGGGTGTACTTCGGCGAATTCAACCAAAAGCGTTGGCCACTACCGCTCACCTGTCACCTATGGTCGCGTCGCTTCACGAATCTCGGCGACGTTCGCGGGCGTCTTGAACGTCGTCCCGCCGTAGTGGGAGCGGGAGGCTTCGTAGCCCGCATCCCGAAGGCGCTCCAGGAACTCGTCCATGCCAGAGGCCGAGCGCGTCCACTCCTTACAGAGTCGGTGTTGGTCGTAGTGGGTCGGTCGGTGGAGTTCGCCCGAGAGTTGGGTCAGGAGCTTGTTCGCCTTCTTCGCGGTACCCATCTCCTCGGTGACGTTCTCGGCAACCGCGTCCACGCAGTCGGCGTCGTGAGTCGGGCCGAGCCAAACGGGACCCGCAGTCAGCAAGCGGTTGCTCTCACACGCGGGGCAGGTTTCGGGTGGATTCGCGATGAGGCCGTACTCGTGCTCGCGGTGAAGACAGTCCTCGCAGTGATAGAGGTGACCGAGTTCGTCGATGGCACCGTTCGCGGTCGTCGCGCCCTCGTCCAGTTCGAGGTAGGTTCGGACGTAGTGGCTCGTCGCGTGGGTCAACAGCGGCGTGACGCCCTTGTCGTATCGGGCGGCGGTGCGGGCCAGCGCGGAGAGGAGGATTCTGACGCCCATCTCGGCGTGGTAGTCCGTGTTGCGCGGGGTCGCGCCGTACTTTCGAAC
>NZ_JBAWAC010000638.1:0-2231 GCF_049589095.1 Haladaptatus sp.
GTACGCGAGGATACCGACGATACCCGACGCGAGCATCGCGACGACGATGAACGACAGTTCGGCTTGTTGCTCATCGAACGCCGAACGCGGACGCCACGCCGGAAGCGATTCGAGGACGCGTTGGATCTCGTCACGATAGTACACGGTCGCCGCGATAGCCGTTCCGAGGTGTAGAAAGAGTGAAAACTGAAGTGCCGCTTCCGGTTGTTTTCCCATCGCACGTCGAAACAGAGTGATGTTGCCCTCGCTCGATATCGGTAGCCATTCGAAAATTCCCTGCAAAACACCCGTTACAAACGCGACTACGAGGGAGGTATCGACCATTAGGTGGGAATATTTCGCGAGGAACATAGGCGATTCGGTTTCTGCCGTTTCCCGTTAGTTCGACGACGGGACGCGATGATATACTGAATTTGTGACCAATAAAAACACCGGCGTGAATCGAGCGTACTGTCTGTCTACTTAATGACTGTCCATGTTAACCCCACAATGAATAAGTCTGTGAGAGAAAATTGATACTATAGATGGCGATCGCAGGCCCCAAGTTAGAAATCCCAGAATTCGCCGGTTTCTGGACCGCATTCCTCCTTTCGGTACCCTGTTCCTGTGGGCCGAAATGTTTCGATTACTCTCATATTTTTGCCAATCACGATTTGGTGTTGGTTTCGAAGAAGTATCGGATAAACCAGGTCGTGGTATGAATTCGCTCAGTCTCGATAGCCGCAGATGAGATAGCCGAACACGAGCGCCGAGAGGACCGATCCGATAGCAACGTTGAACAGCGAGTACGCTTCGAACAACTGATGGACCGCGAATCCGAACGCGAACGCGAGCATCGCAACGTCGACGCTGTCCCGACGGACGATTCCTTCGAGGATGCTTCCCCCGACGAGTGTGAGGTACGCGAGGCCGCCAACCACACCGACCTGGAGGAATATCTCGACGTAGGAGTTGTGCGGGGAGTGTCCGCGAATCCTCTCGACGGAGATGAACGGGGCAATGACGTCGTGCGTGTTGACGACCCCGTATCCGAGCGGTGACGGAGCGTGGTAGACGGCCTGAACGCCGGCTTTCCAGAGGACGAATCGACCGTTCGTGTCTATCGGCACTATCGACAGGAAGATTCCACCGATGAACAGGACCGTCATCACCCCCAAACCGACGACGGTGAACGGGAGACTTCGACGGTCGAAAGCCAGGTATCCGACGTAGATGACCGATGCCAGGCCGAACGCGAGCCACGACGACCGGGAGTAAGAGAGGACGAGGGCAAGGACGTTCAACAGCAATAGCGGTATCGCCATCGAGGCCGCGACGTACCGTCTGTATCGTACGGAATCGCTCGCCAACACGAGCGCTCCGAACGCGCCCGCGAACGCGACGATTCCGGTGGTGTTCGGGTTCGAGAATATCGACTGGAGGAAATGGGTTTGACCGAACAGCGGGAGGTCGAACGTCGCATGATACAGTTGGATTTGCAGCCACGACAGTTGGTAGTCCCCGACCACGTACGCCGGAATACCCACCACGGCGGCGAACGCGGAGATGAGCGATACGGCCCACAGGAAGACGTCACGATTGACGTATCTCGGCAGGAAAAAGAGGCTCAGTCCGAAGACGAGCGCCACGTATACGACGAACGATGCCTTCGTCGACCCGGCACTCATCTCGTTGACGTGATAGAAGTACACCCCGAGCAACACCGAATACGCGCCGATGAACAGCGCCCGACTTCGAACGAACTCCACGAGGCGATGGCCGAGAATCGGATACAGAACGTACAGTAAGAAGACGAATGCGACCTGGAAGGTCCGTCCATCCGGCGGGATGTACTTGTTGTGTTGTCGCAGGAGGACGAACGTCAGCAGTATCAGTACGGACACTTGCGCGACGTGTAGCCACAAGTTCCGGTCCCGGTTGTAATAACTGTACATGAGCAACAAAACCGGAGCGAGGTAGAGATAGAGCATGTCGATATGGAACGATCCGTACTGTTCGGGTGCGTTCGGCACGCGAAGGAGAACCGCGACGAAGAGGAGCGGTATCAAAAGCAGTTGGAGCAGGGCGATCGGTTGAAACTCGTCGGTAAGGGGATTCAGGGAGACAGAGGTCGTTCGTTGGTTACGGATACTCATTGGTTTGATCCTCGCTATCGGTACTACCGTTGAACCATAGCATAAAAAGAGTATTTCTTTGTCTTTTTGTATAACTTAGGAAGAACTAAACATGAC
>NZ_JBAWAC010000639.1:0-4492 GCF_049589095.1 Haladaptatus sp.
CCGCGATACTTCTCGTGTTCGACCAACCCGCGCTCTTGGAGTTTGCCGACCATCTCGTTGACGCTGGCTGGACTCACGCCGAGTTGGTCCGCGAGGGCACCGGTTGCCGCCGGGCCGTCGTTGATGCGCTGGACGAGATAGATCGCTTTGAGATACTGATCTGCTGTGTTCATTCTGCGTCCTCCATCAATTCCGCGACTTCTTCGGCACCCGCCGCTTCCTCCGCTCGAATCCCCGAGAGCGTTTCGAGCAGTCGCTCCCGCTCGACGCCGAACGTCGTCTCGCTCTCCTCGATGGCGACGATGAGGTCGTCGTAGAACTTGTACGCCGTCTCCTCGCCGTGCAGTTGGTCGTAGAGCACGCCGTCGAAATCGTCGGGGGCGGTCTGTGCGTACTGCTCGCCCACCAACAGTTCGATCTCCTCGAACGGAATCGTCTCGGCATCGAGCTCGTCGATCAACGATTCGAGTCGACCCCTGTGTTCCGCCGATTCCTCGCGTGCCTCCGCGAGCATCTCGCGTATGTCCTTGTGAAGTTCGTCCTGTTCCTCCGAAGGGAGGGTCTCGAAATGACGCGCAGCCCGTGCCTCGACGACTTCTTCAAGTACGACGCCGATTTGGAGCAAGCGCGCGAGTTGGCGGTCCGACGAGACGCGCTGACTCACACTCATATCCGTGAAAAAGTGGTGGGGAAACTTAACACTCCCTGATGTCGGTCGCGGAAACGAAGGGAAAGAAAACGGTGAAGATCAGTAGTCGAGTCGCTCGACGATCTTCGCGTCGAGGTCCTCACGGAGCTCCTCGACTTCGACTTCGTCGAGAACGGGGACGAAGAACCCTTCCACGAGCATGTTCTTGGCCAGTTCGTCCGGCACGCCGCGCGAGCCCATGTAGAACAGGTCCTCCTCGTCGACCTGTCCGACCGTCGCGGAGTGACTGGCTTCGGTGTCGTGGTTGTTGATGATGAGTTTCGGCGAGGCGTCGGCTTCGCTCTGGTCCGAGAGCATCAGCGTGTTCTCACGCTGGTAGGAACTCGTGTCCCACGCGTCCTTGCCGACGTCCTGGACGCCCTCGTAGACGGAGCGCGCTTCGTCGTCGAGCACGCCGCGGGTGACGAGGTCGGCCGTCGTGTGTTCGTTCTTGTGCCAGACGCGGGCAGCGACGTCGAAGTGCTGGTCGTCGTGACCGAAGAACGCGCCGACGGTCTTCGTCTCCGAGCCTTCGCCGTCGAGCAGCGTCTCGACGGAGGACTTGGTGAGTCGAGAGCCGACGTTCCCCTCGACCCAGTTGACGGTGGCGTGGTCGGCGGCGGTACCACGCTTCAGCGTGTAGGTGTACGTCTCCTCGTCGACGTCCTGCAGGGAACCGTACTGGACGTGGCTGTTCTCGCCAGCCGCGATTTCGACCAGGCCGCTGTAGTAGCGTTCGCCCTCCAACTCTTCACTCTCCTGGCGTTCCAGGATCGTCACCGAGCTCGATTTCTCGGTGACGACGAGCGTGTAGTTGAACAGCGACTGGCTCTGCATCGTCGTCCGAATCGTCACGTCCTCGGCGTCGACGCCCTCGGGGACGTAGACGAGCGTACCGGACGTGAACAGCGCCGTCGAGAGCGCCGTCAGGTAGTTGTCTTCGGGGTCGATGACGGAGCCGAAGTACTCCTCGACGATCTCCTCGTGCTCGTCCAGCGCGTCGGACAGCGAGAGGACGGAGACGCCTTCGGGTTCGACGCGCTCTTTCTCCTCTGCGGCGGACAGCGGATCGACGAAGCTGTCGTAATCGAGCGCGTCGAGGTTCGTCCAGTCTCGGCCCGGCGTCCGAATGACGTCGGGCATGTCGAGGTCGTCCAACGCGGAAAGCGCGTCGAGACGGGCTTCGAGCAGCCACTCGGGTTCGCCGAGGTCGCTCGAAATCTCGCGGACGGTCTCCTCCGAGAGAGTGCTGTGAACCTGCGTGCTCATCCGAGGCTGCCCTCCATTTCGAGTTCGATGAGGCGGTTGAGTTCGACCGCGTACTCGATGGGGAGTTCTTCCGTGATGGGTTCGATGAACCCGCTCACGATCATCTGTTTCGCGTCGTCGTCGTCGAGACCGCGGCTCTGGAGGTAGAAGACGTCCTCGTCGCCGATCTTCCCGACGGTCGCCTCGTGGGCGACGTTGACGCGGCTTTCGTTGATCTCCATGTACGGCATGGTGTCCGACGTGGACTCGTTGTCGAACATCAGCGCATCACATTCGACCGACGTGGACGAGTCCACCGCCCCTTCGCTGATGTGGACGAGGCCACGGTAGTTCGTGCGGCCGCCGTCCTTGCTGATGGACTTCGACTCGATGGTCGAGTTGGTGTTCGGCGCGTTGTGGTAGACCTTCGCGCCGGTGTCGATGTTCTGTCCCTCGCCCGCGAAGGCGATGGAGATCTGATTCGCAGACGCGCCGCGACCCTTGAGGATCGAACACGGATAGAGCATGGTGGATTTCGACCCCATGCTTCCGGAGATCCACTCCATACGGCCACCTGCTTCGACGATGGCGCGCTTGGTGTTGAGGTTGTACGTGTTCTTCGACCAGTTCTGCACGGTCGAGTACTGGACGTGAGCGTCCTCGCCGACGAAGACCTCGACGCCACCGGAGTGGAGGTTGAACGCGGAGTACTTCGGTGCCGAACAGCCCTCGATGTAGTGAACTTCGCTTCCTTCCTCCGCGATGATGAGCGTGTGCTCGAACTGTCCCATCCCTTCGGAGTTCATGCGGAAGTACGCCTGCACCGGCATCTGGACGGTCACGTCCTCGGGGACGTAGACGAACGACCCACCGGACCAGACCGCGCCGTGGAGCGCCGCGAACTTGTTGTCGCTCGGCGGCACGCACTTCGTCATGAAGTACTCTCGGACGAGGTCTTCGTGCTCCTGAACCGCCTGGTCCATGTTGCAGAAGACGACGCCCTTTTCCTCCCACTGTTCCTGCATGTTCTGGTAGACGACCTCGGACTCGTACTGGGCACCGACGCCGGAGAGCGCGTTACGCTCCGCCTCCGGGATGCCGAGTTTGTCGAAGGTGTCCTTGATGTCGTCCGGGAGATCGTCCCAGTCGTCCGCGCCGCCGCGTTTGTCGACGTCGGGGCGGATGTAGGGAACGATCTCCTCGACATCGAGTCCCGAGAGGTCGGGCTGGCCGGGCCAGTCCGTCGGCAGGGGCATGTTCTGGTAGTGTTCCAGTGCGCGAAGACGCCGCTGGAGCATCCATTCGGGTTCGTCCTTGTCCTCGCTGATGAGGCGGACGACCTCCTCGGTAAGCCCCTTGTCGGACTTGACCGCGGCTCGCTGTTCCTTCTTGAACTCGAACCGTTCTTCCGTATCTGTCTCTTTCAAGTGGTCCTGATCTGAACTCATGATATCACCTTATGCGGTCTCGTAGACCTGGTCGCGGACCCAGTCGTACCCCTTGTCTTCGAGTTCCTCGGCGAGCTCCGGGCCGCCTTCCTTGACGATTTCACCGTCGAGCATGATGTGGACCGTGTCGGGTTCCACGTAGTCGAGGATACGCTGGTAGTGGGTAATCTGGAGGATGCCAGTACCCTGCTCGTCGCGGAGTGCGTTGATTCCTTTCGATACGTCTTGCAGACGGTCGATGTCCAGCCCCGAGTCAATCTCGTCCAGCACTGCGATGGACGGTTCGAGGATGGCGGCCTGCAGCACTTCGTTCTGCTTCTTCTCACCGCCGGAGAACCCGGCGTTGAGGTAGCGCATGGCGAACTTCTCGTCCATGTCGAGCAGTTCCATCTTCTCCTTGAGGAGTTCCTGGAACTCGGCGACGCCGACTTCACCGTCGTCGGCCGGGCCTTCCATCGGGCTGGTGTCGTAGCCGGACTCTTCCTCTTCGTCTTCAACTTCGTCCTCTTCACTGAAGAGGTCTTCGCGCTCTTCGAGTTTCGCGTTGAGTGCGGTGCGGAGGAAGTTGGACATCGTGACCCCTTCGATTTCGGCGGGGTACTGGAACGCGAGGAAGACACCGAGCGCCGCGCGCTCGTTCGGTTCCAGTTCGAGGAGATTCCACGTGCGCATGTCCTCGGGAATCTCGATGTCTCCGAACTCACCCTCTTCGATGTGAAGCAGAACCTCACCCTCGGTGACTTCGTACGCGGGATGGCCCGCGATTACTTTCGACGTCGTCGATTTGCCGCTTCCGTTCGGTCCCATCAACGCGTGAATCTCGCCGGATTCGACTTCGAGATCGACGCCGTTGAGGATCTTTTCGCCTTCTTCCACTACCTCTGCGTGGAGATTTTTCAGTTCGAGCGTTGCCATTGTTAGGTTCACCTAAGTCATTTGGAGCAAGGGTAGGTTGTCCCATAAACGTTTCGCATTCCTGTGCAATCGGTTTTCGGAAAGAAAAAAATTGTTTTTCAGTGTGAAAGCACAGCGGTTTATTTCACATATAATAGAGGGGTTAGAACACTACCTGTCGTTTACATGAAACTGCTGAGGCCGGTCTGTTGCT
>NZ_JBAWAC010000640.1:0-5028 GCF_049589095.1 Haladaptatus sp.
TTCATGTGCTGGTCGTAGCCCGTAAGCGTACCAGTGTACTCCTCTCCACCTTTCAGCTGTACTGTCACTGCCGAGTTCAACGACGCTTCGAGAACGTCGAGTGGTCGTCCGCTCATATCAACAATCCCAGTGTTTGTGTTGATAAACGTACCGGAACGGAAATCGCGTGGTTGCGGTCAGATATCGACCGAAAATCCGTCTCGACCGCTCGCCCCTACCGCAAATTCTGCCAGCAGGTCGGCCGACGCGTCCAAATCGTCCGTGTCGATGACTTCGACGGGCGTGTGCATATAGCGGTTCGGGAGTCCGAGGTTGAGCGACGGGGTGCCGCCACGGGCGGTGAAGAAGGCGTCTGCGTCCGTTCCCGTGTAGATTCCGGCGGCTTGCAGTTGAACGGGGATTCCAGCGTCCTCGGCCGCCTCACGCACTGCGGCGACGACTTCGGGGTGGTTGGCACTCCCGCGTGCGACGACCGGCCCGCCGCCGAGGTCGATGGTGAGGTCGGAGAACTGCTCTTCCCCATCGACGTCGGGGCTGTCCATCGCGTGTGTCACGTCGATGGCGACGATGGCGTCCGGATTCAGATCGAACCCGACCATCTTCGCGCCCTGCAATCCGAGTTCCTCTTGAACCGTGCTCACGGCGTACACCGTCGCATCCACGTCGCGTTCGGCCGCCCGGCGGAGCGCCTCGGCGGCGACCCACGTTCCGACGCGGTTGTCGATTCCTGGCCCGGCGACTCGCGTCCCGCGCAGGTCCTTGATGGTCGCCTCGAACGTGATCGGGTCGCCCACATCGACCAATTCATTGGCCTCCGCTTCGCTCTCGGCACCGATATCGACGTGTTGTTCCACGATGTCCTCGAATTCGTCGTCCTCGGGGTCGCGAAGGTGAATCGCGCGTTGGCCGACGACGCCGTTGACCACGCCGTTAGCAGTGTGCACTTCGACGTGTTGCCCCTTCGTCACGGTTCGGTCGGTGCCACCGATCCGGTCGATACGGAGGAAGCCGTCCTCGTCGACTCCGGCGACGATGAGCCCAATCTGGTCGGCGTGGCCCGCAAACGCGATTTCCGGTCCGTCCCCTTCGACGACGGCGACGGCGTTGCCGTACCCGTCGGTTCGAACCTCGTCCGCGAACTCGGAAACGTACTCGATCCACACGCGTTGGCCTTCCACCTCGAATCCGGACGGACTGGGTGTCGTCAACAGAGAATCCAAAAACCCGCGTTGCTTTTCGTCCATATCCGTGAACGCGTGATAGTCCGTCTTCAACCCCCCGAATACCACAGAAATATCTCGGGAAAAATATATTTGTCCAGAATCAATAAGGGGATGAACGTTGAGGAGTGGTACATGGGGTTTCTGGAACTACACCTTCACGAACCGAACTTCACACTCAACACGGGCGAGACGGAATCGCCGTCGGGCATGTTCGGATGGAAAAAGCACGAACACGGAAAACACGGCAAACACGGGAAGCATAAACACGGAAAACACGGCAAACACAAGCACGGCAAACACGAGGCGCACGACGAACACGACGAGGGTTCATCGGTAACGGAGAAACTGGCACCAATCCTCTTTCTCGTCGTGGCCGCTGCGGTCGCACGACGGCTTCGACACCGACGGGAGTGACTGGACAGAAGGATTTTGTCGGCTCGAATACAACGTAGTGGTGTGAATCTTTACCGTAGCGTCCGTGCCGTCACCGGCGCATCCGGAACCGGCCCCATCGATTGGACGGCGGTGGCCGACGCGGCGAAGGCGGCGACGGACCCCGGCTCGATAGACCTCTCTCCTGTGGAGCAGGACGGCTATGCGACCGACGTGCGCGACGCCCGAAACCGCGTCCGTGAAGTCTCTGGCGTCTCCTTCGACGTTCCGAGCACTGTCGAAATTCAGAACCGTCACCACTGGATCGGCGCGAACATCGCCACGTTCGAGCGCGTGATGGAACCGATCGAGGAGTTCGGCCCCGACGTGCTTCCCGGGGTCGCTCGCGTCGTCAACACGGGAACCATGACGTTCATGCTCTCCCTCCTCGGCAACAACGTCCTCGGCCAGTACGATCCGCTCCTGCTCGCCGAAGGCGACGACCACGCGCTCTACTTCGTCCATCCCAACATCGCCCGCACCGCGGAGGAGTTGGAAGTCGATGCCGACCGCTTCCGCCGTTGGATCGCCTTCCACGAGGTCACGCACGCCGCCGAATTCGGCGCGGCCCCGTGGCTCTCTGATTATCTCGAATCGGAGATGGAATCCGGCATCGAGGCGCTCGCCCACGGAGAGGTGGACCGCGATGCGTTCCAGCAACTCGACACCGCCATGACCGCCGTCGAGGGCTACGCCGAACTCCTCATGGACGAGGCCTTCGACGACGAGTACGAGGACCTCCGCGAGAAGATCGAAGCCCGACGGAAGGGAATGAACCCGCTCTCGAAGCTCATGCGTCGCATGCTCGGCCTCGGCATGAAACGTCGACAGTACGAGCGTGGGAAAGCCTTCTTCGAACACATCGTCTCGGCGCGGGACGTCGAGGTCGCGACTCGCGTCTGGGAGAAACCGGACAACCTCCCGACCGACGACGAACTCGAACACCCGGAACGCTGGCTGGCACGAGTCTGATCTTTCTTCTTTACTGCTGGTGAGAGGTCGATCCGGTTCGAACACCCTTTCGACTACTTCTGATTCCATTGGATAGTTCCACGGTAGGCGCCCGACGTGACTCCTCGCCGTCGCCGTCAATGATTTGTCAAATAACGTCGTACGCCCACCATGCGCATGGGGGGTGTAGTGGTCACGATTCTCGTCTGTACCACGCTGTTGGGGGCAGGGGTAGCGGTACAGGGGAGTCAGAACGGGTCCGGCATCAGCGTTTTCGCGCCGGAAAATCGGGTCGCGCCGGGACAGGAGACCCGACTGCGACTCGTCGTGGCCAACGACGGGAGCGGCACGAACGGCGGTTCTACGCTCTCCAGCGCGACGGTCGAAGTCGGGGACGAGAACACGCCGATAACGGTGCTGTCGAATCGCGTCCCGGTCGGGACGCTCCCCCCCGGAACACAGCAGTCGGTACCGGTTCGGATCCGAGTCGGCGAGCGAGCGACGGCGGGTGAGTACGTCCTGCCGGTTCGAGTGACGTACACGACCGATTCCGGCGAACGGACCGTCCTTCGATACGTCTCGGTTCAAGTGGAGCGCAGCCCCCGGTTCCGCGTGGTGAACACGACGGTCAACGCGAGTGCGGGCGAGACGGGGACGCTCTCGCTCGCCATCCGGAACGCGGGGACGGTCGGGGCGTTCGACGCGAGCGTGGTCGTCAACTCGACTGACCCCAGTATTCGGTTCGGGAACAACGCCACGACGGCCGAAACCTCGGTCGGCGAGTGGTTTCGCACGGATACAAAGTACGTCCAGTTCCCGCTCCAGGTCGGGCCGGACACTGACGCCCGCAACGTCACCGCACAGGTCCGCGTCGCGTACGACACCCGAACCGGCGAACGGCGGCTTTCGGACCCGCTGTACATCGGAATTCGACCCCAAACGAAGCCCTCGTTCGCGATTCGAAACGTCACCAGCACGCTCCGCGTCGGTGACACGGGACGCGTTTCGGGCCGCGTCGAGAACACCGGCAACCGGACGCTCGACGACGCGACGCTGATCCTGTCGCCGTCGAACGGGACCGCCCTCCGTCCCGCGGAAACCCAGTTTCCGCTCGGCACCCTGCCGAACAACAGTTCGCATCGGTTCGGGTTCGACCTGGACGCGACGAACGCCACGAACCCCGGTCCACGCGATTTCACCGCCAGACTCACCTACCGCGACGGGAGCGGCGTCCGTCGCGTGACCGATTCGGTCTCCGTTCCGGTCCGGGTGAAACCGCGACGCGAACCGTTCGTCGTCACCGCGACGGACGCCAACTTCACCGTTGATTCGAGCGGAACGCTCCGGGTGCGGGTGAAGAACAACGCCGGAAAGCGTCTCTCGAACGTCACGGCACGACTGCTGGTTTCGGACCCGCTGTCGAGCGACGACAGCGAGTCCTACATCGGCGTCATCGGCCCCGGAAATTCGTCGTCCGCCTCGTTCCAGTTGACCGTGAGCGGGAAGGCGATTCCCGACCGCCACCCCGTCGCAGTCGCCATCTCCTACGAGACGCCGAACGGCGACCAGCGGCAGGCCGGACCGTACGCGGTGCCGGTGAACATCCAGCGTCAATCGGGTTTCGGATCGTCACTGATCTCGGTGGGGATCGTAGTCGGTGTGCTGGTGCTCGGGGGACTGTGGTGGCTCCGACGGCGATGACGAGGATGAGGACAAAGTCGTGGGGAGATCGATATCGAAGGTCTCCACCACTCGCTACGAACACGAGTGTTTGGTCGGTGTGTGATTGCAGTTGCTGGGAAGCAGACCACCTCGAAAGCCCCCGTCCGCTCGCGGTCGCTCGCCGACATCTCAGCTCCGCTCGTTTCACTCACTTCGCTGAGAGAGGTCGCCGAGACGACCATGTAAACGCGAACGGACGGCCCCTTTCATCCCCACCCGACCGCCTCCGCACCGAACCACGAGCCTCCCCAGCCGATTCGCTTCACTCCCTACGGTCGTTCCGCTCATCCCTCGCGCGATAGCCAGTCAGGTCCTCGGACGAACTGTCCTCGGCCCTGCTGGCCCGCGCGCCACCCGGTTGGACGGACTACGCGTCACGTACCAGCCGAACGGCGCGCGAAGTCCTCGTGAACGAAGTGAGCCGAGGGAAGATATTGGCGAGCGGATCACGCGAACGAATGTGAGTGTGATCAGGGAAGTCGCAGCCCGCGAACGGAGTTCTCGTGAACGCAGTGAACGAGAGCAGGGAAGACGCTTTGCGTCTTCCAGAGTGAGCCGGAACGTCTTCCGGTGCCGCGAGCGCGCGGGGGCTTTCGGGTCTTCCTCCTAGCGATTCCACTCACAAACCGATTAAACACGTCTCTTCACAGCGAACGGGCGAGGACATTCTGGATCCTCTCATCACTGAAAACTGACTCAC
>NZ_JBAWAC010000641.1:0-2468 GCF_049589095.1 Haladaptatus sp.
GACGTGCACCGTCGCGCCCGTCAGCTCCGCTAGCGAAATCGCCTCCTCGACAAACTGCTGTTCACCGCCGCTTCCATCCGTCGGAACGAGGATCGAATCGTACATCGGTTCGCCCAACGCGGGCAACGGAAATAGTGGTATTGGATGAGTGGTATTGGATGTTCGAAAGCGGAACCCGTCCCATCAGTCCGACGCCTCGTCGTCACCGAGCGTCGGCACGTCGCCGGGAACGTTGAAGTCGTGGAAGTGTTCTCCTTTCTCCTTCGAGAGGATGTTGAGCGCCGCCGCACCGCCGTCCCCGGCCGAGATGACGGCCTCGTACTCCCCGGTACGGACCATCGCACCCGTCGCGTAGGCGTTCTCGACGCTGGTTCCCATCGTCACGTCGACATCCACGACGTCGTCGTCGGTTAGCTCACAGCCAAGCGACTCGGCGAGGCTGTGATCGTTGCCCGTCGCGAAGACGACGTACGTCGCGTCGTACTCGCCGTCGTCGGTCGTGACGGTAAAGCCGTCGCCGTCCTCCTCGACGCTCGTGACTTCTTCGCCCTGCTCGATGGTCGCACCGCGGTCCTCGACCTGTCCGCGAGCGATGGACATGAACTCGGTTCCCTTGATGCTCCGAATGCCGAGGTAGTTGAACAGATGTGCCTTGTGCATCCACGTCTCGTCGGTGTCGAACACCATTGTTTCGAGCCCGTTCTTCTGTGTGAACAGCGCCGCGCTCAGACCGGCGGGGCCGCCGCCGATGACTGCTACGTCTACCATGACAAGCAGATGGCACACACCACGAGAGAATAAAGACCAGGGTCGTTGTTTGAACGTCTCTCCCCGCTGAAACGGCCGCTTTCACAGAAAATACAGCGCGGATGCCTCGAGGCTTGACCTCGGGGAGGAAGCGCGTCGACGCGCGACACAAACCTCATACATCGGTCAGCACACTCCCGAAGGGTTAAGTAACACCGGCATCATATGTGAAACATCGTGGAATACCGTCGTACCGCCGTAATCAAGCTCGACGTGGCTCAAGACGCCGATGCTTCCCTCCGCGAGACAGTCGAACAATTCAAACACTGTGCAAACACAGCGAGCAAATGGTGTTGGCATGGCGACGACGGATATCACGTTACCTCAAAGGCCAAAGCAGAACGTGCCTTGTACGATAAACTACGGGACGAAACCAACCTTACTGCGAATCTCGTTCAGAAGGGGATTCGCCGGGCGGTCGAAGCCGTCAAGAGCGGTGTGGAGAGGTTGAAGCGCGGTGAACGAACGTCGCAACCCTATTTCTCCGCCGATAGTGCGGTTTACGATAAACGGAGTGCGACGTTCCACCGCGACTACGTGTCGCTCTCGACGGTCAACGGACGTGTCGAGTGCGACTACATCCTTCCCGACGACCCCGAGCGGCACCCACGGCCGTACCTCGATGACGAGGACTACGAGTTCCGCATGGCGCACTTACAGCGTCGGGACAACGAGTGGTTCCTTCATGCCTCGATGCGCAAGGTCGAAGCCGATGACCCCGAACCCGATACCGAGCACAGAACAGTCCTCGGTGTGGACCTTGGGGTGAACAACATCGCAGTTTCGTCAACGGGTGTGTTCTGGTCCGCCGATGAGTTCAACCACTGGCGTCGAGAGTACGAGAAGCGTCGCGGCTCGCTTCAACAGTGCGGGACACGAGCCGCCCACGAAGCCATCGAAGACGTCGGGCGCAAGGAGTACGGGCGCTTTGAGATATACTTGCATGGCGTAGCGAACGAACTCATTGAGGAAGCCGTCGAATACGGTTGTTCGCATATTGTCTTCGAGGACCTAACGCATATCCGCGAGAACGTCCCGCAGGCGACGTGGCAACACGTGTGGGCGTTCCGGCGGTTATTCCAATACGTTGAATACAAAGCGGCAGAACACGGCGTCGAAGTCGTGCAAGTCCCGCCGAACCACACGTCCCAACGCTGTTCGACGTGTGGGTGTACGCACGAGGACAACCGCGATGGCGAGCACTTCGAGTGCTTGAAATGCGGGTATCAGAACCATGCGGATTACAACGCGGCGAAGAACATCGGCTTTCGGTATCTCCGGCGGCGGCAAAACGCAGCCGCCGGAGGCGCACCTGTAGACGTGCGCTTGAATCGCGGGACGTTGAACGTGAGTGGGGAGTACGTCCCCCCTGCCGCTACGGCATAGAACGGGAGTCCACGCGAAAGCCTCGGGGCTTGACCCCGAGGCAGTTTACAGATTTTCCGACTTCAGCAACTACGAAGAAGACCTCGAAAGCTCCCGCTCGATCGCGGTCGCTGCACGGGATCGGCTTCTCGGTAATTGCAATCGCTATGCCATCAATCACCTTTCTGCGCCACCTTTCTGCATAGCGAGATGACGAATTCGGGGTCTTCATCGCAGTAGTTACATCTCATTCTCAGTCAGACCAGTCTTCCCCATTAATCGCCGCGAATGCGAGG
>NZ_JBAWAC010000642.1:0-2700 GCF_049589095.1 Haladaptatus sp.
GCGCGATACGGTCGCGTCGCGCGCAAGCGCATCTCCGAAATCGAAGCGGACATGAACGAAAACCACACCTGCCCGGACTGCGGTAACGACACCGTGGACCGACAGGGGACGGGCATCTGGGAGTGCGGTCGGTGCGGCTACACGTTCGCCGGTGGTACCTACCGCCCGCAGACGCCCGCCGGACAGACCGTCAAGCGCTCCATCCGCGCCGCATTGGCTGACGACGAATAATGAGTTACAAGTGTTCGCGCTGCAAGCGGGATGTCGAACTGGACGAGTACGGCGGCGTCCGCTGTCCGTACTGTGGCCACCGCGTTCTGCTGAAGGAACGGAGCCGCGACGTCAAGGAAGTTCACGTCCGGTAACGCCCGTGTCTCACGACGCGTTTCTCGAATTCGATTACGACTCCGAGGAGCGTGCCGTCACGGTGTTCCGAAGCGTCGAGCAGGAGATCGGCGAGATCGACGACGAGCGCTCGCGGACGACCGTCGAACGGGACGGGAAGACGATGCTGGTTACCGTCGAAGCGGCAGACCTCGTCGCCCTCCGCGCGGCCCTGAACACGTGGCAGACGCTGATCGGGGTCGCCGAAGCGGTCGCCGGAACCGCCGACTGAACGGGTAGAATTCGACCGTCAGATCAGTTGACTGTCAGTCTAGCTTTTTCGGATATGTTTTTTGCCGTATCGACGCATTTGTATTCATCGGGTTCCTTGCGATAGCACCGTGTTCCGAAGTAGTCCGGGAACGAAGTGCGGTGTATCGTGGCGTCGAACCACCCCCGTCGGAGGGCGATAGTCGTGTTCGACCGACTCAACCCCTTCGGGAGCAAAAAGGATACCACGGGTGGAAAGGATTTCAAACGAGGCCACCGCATCGAGATCCGATGTCCCGAGACGATGACGCCGATCGCCACGGAGCACACCGACCCCGACGACTGGGATTCGAACGTTCCGGAGGGGGAGGGAGTTGCAACCTACGACTGCCCCGCGTGTGGCGGTCAGCATCGGTATCTCTGGGGGCCGCCGGTACCGCTCTGCCTGGACGACGAGAACGACGACGACGAACTCATCCTGTTCGAGGGCGAGTAGACGACGGTTCGAGAACGTCGCGTTTCAGTTTTCGTTCCACACACCACCCTTCGGCGTTCGCGTGAGCGTTCGATCTTCTTCCCACGTCTCGACCACCCCGTCGAGACCTTCCTGATAGCTCCGATACCGCGGTCGCCAGTTGAACGTCTCCCGAAATCGCTCGTTGGTGGTCGGCATCGAAATCGTCAGCAACTGAACCGAATTCTTCCCGACGAGCGGGCGAGCGAGCCAGCCCGGTATTCGTCGCGGTGTCGGTGCGCCGAGTCGTTCTGCGAACGCGGTGAACAGCGTGGCGACCGTCACCTGTTCGTCGTCAGTGACGTGCCACAGGCCGCTCACGTCCGAGTCGGCCGCCGTGGCGAACGCCCGCGCCGCGTCCTCGACGTGGAGTATCGAGAGCGTCGCGTCCCGTCTACCGAGGAGTCCGCCACCGAGTATCGGGAACTTTCCGTCGAGCAGTCCCGCTCCCATCTGCCGAGTGTGTGCCGAGTCGGCCGAGTAGAACCAGCCACAGCGGAGGATTCCGACCTCGAATCCGTACTCCTCCCCACCTCGGTGAACGACGCGCTCCGCTTCGAGCGCGGAGCGCGTGACGCGGTCGGGATGCGGCGGCGAGTCCTCGTCGAATCGACCGCCGTCGGGTTGGCGGGCGACCCAGACGATACTCTGAAGCAGTAGGCGCTTCGCATCGATTTCGTCTGCGACCGCCACGAGATTTCGCGCCCCTTCGACGCGCACTAAATCGTTCCGCGTCCACTCCTCGTCGGACGGTTTCAGACTCGTCGGAATAGCAGTCGCGACGTGAATCAGCACGTCACAGCCGTCGGCCGCTTCCACTAGCGATTCCCGGTCGAGAACGTCCCCACGTCGGGGCTCTCCACCGTTCTCCGCAACGAGTTCGTCGCCGCGCTCGTCCCGTGCGAGGCCGACGACGTGATGGTTCCGTGCCGAGAGTTCCGCGACGAGACGACGGCCGAGGACACCGGTCGCACCGGCGACGAAGACGTTCATACTTGATGTCACGACCGCCGCGACAATACGAATTTTGCCGCGTGTGCCGGATGGTTCTCCCGTTTCGGACCTGATGGCGACGACGAAATATCTTCGCCCGGTTCGAGTACCGGTCGAAACGACGGCGGAGCGTGCCGGGCGTAACCCGTGCAAAGTCCTTCTGGCTCTCTCCGCGCGAGTAAAAGCGGGGCTTTTTCAGTCCAGACGACAAGGGACGGGTATGCAGGGTAATCTTCCACCGGAAGCACAGGAGAAGCTCGAACAGCTGCAGGACCTTCAGGATACGGCACAGCAGGTCGCCGTGCAGAAGAATCAGGCCGAAACACAGCTCACCGAATCGGAGAACGCGCTCGAAGAACTCGAAGACATCGACGAGGACGCGACGATGTTCCGCGAAGTCGGCGAACTGTTCGTCAAGACCGGCTACGACGAGGCCCAGGAGGACCTCGAAGACAAGGTCGACAGCCTCGAAATCCGCGTCGAGACGCTGAACAAGCAGGAAGAGCGTGTCCGAACCCAGTTCGAGAAACTGCAGGGCGAACTGCAGGAGATGCTCGGCGGCGGTGCGGGCGGCCCGTCCGGCCCGACCGGCCCAGGCG
>NZ_JBAWAC010000643.1:0-3937 GCF_049589095.1 Haladaptatus sp.
TCTCGGTGGATCGTCCACTCCTCGACCTCTATCCGAGGATACCGTGCCGTATCCCTCGATTCGGCGCGACGTACATTACAGTCTTATTCATGTAATGATCCTTGACCCGATCGGTTTTGCGACTACGTCTCCCACGGGCGGTGAGTGGACGGTTCCGGCGATATCGAAGCCACTCTTCATCCGATCCGCTACTCGTACCCTATCGCGTTCGTTCGCGGGGCAACATGAACTATTATGGGAGCGGCGTGGGAGTAGTCGATATGGAACTACAGGAGCACTTCGATGCCCCCGGATCGAGGGATTGGCAAACGGTGGACGACGGAACCGTCCGATTCGCATTGGTGGGCCTCGGGTGGTGGACGAACGACTTCGTCATCCCGGCCGTGGCCGACTCCGATCTCTGCACCGTCACCGCCGTCGTCAGCGGAAGCATCGAGAAGGCGGAACGGGTCGCGTCGGACGTCGGGACGGTCGAAGCGTCGATGACCTACGACGAGTTCGTTGACGGCGAGGCGACGGAGTCGTACGACGCCGTCTATATCGCCACGCCCAACTCCTACCACAGGGAGTACGTCGAGGCCGCTGCTCGACACGGCAAGGACGTGCTTTGTGAGAAACCGATGGGGGCGACCGTCGAGGACGCGGAGGCGATGGTCGACGCCTGTGACGATGCGGGCGTGACGCTCATGGTCGCCTACCGGATGCACACCGAACCCGTGGTGAGGCTGGCACGCCGCATCGTCGCGGACGGCCGTATCGGCGACCCGCGATTGGTGCAGGGGATGAACGCGCAACCGCTGTTGGAGATGAACGGCGATCCCGGTCAGTGGCGGCTGAACTCGGAGCTTACGGGGTACGGAACCTCCGTGATGGATCTCGGGATTTACCCGCTCAACACCGCCCGGTTCGTTCTCGACGCCGACCCCGTTGCGGTCCAGTCGATGATGAGTTCGGAACACGAGGCGTTCGCCGACGTTCCCGACGAGCGGGCGACGTTCGCCGTCAGGTACGACGACGGAACATACGCCGCATTCGGTGCGAGCCAGAACGCCTTCGACACCACCAGCCTCGATATCGTGGGAACCGAGGGTGAACTCACGTTGAAACCGGCGTTCCACATGGAGACGACGCTCACCGTCACCACGGACGATCGGACGTACGAAGCCACGGTGGAATCGGCCGACCAGATGGAAGAGGAGTTCGACTACTTCGCGAATCAGATCCTCGCCGGAGGGGACGTGTACGCCGACGGTCGCCACGGACTGCTGGATATGCGAACCATCGCAGCGATCCACAACGCTGCCGACCGCGACGAAACGATCCAACTGTAAGCACGTCCGTTTTCCGTCCGCAGTTCGTCAATGGTCCGGGAGCACGGTACTCTCTGGGATGTCTCTCCTCGTTTGCTCGAAGTAACCATGATTCAAGATAGTATAGAAGAATCTATCTAGTCAAAAATAGCACGGGGGAGTTAAAAAGATTTCCCAGAACCATCCTCCGATGATCGTTCAGTTCGGCCGTTCCACTCCTGCTCGTGTACCGTCTCACGGCATCCGGTAGCTCATCGATTCGCCGTACCGAGGGGGTATATGGGGCGGTCGTTCACCGACCGCCGTCGGCCGTCCGCAGATACTCGTCGAGTTTCGTGGCGGTAGCCGTTGCGAATTCGTCGTCGTTGATCGCGGCGTCGAGTTCGACCAGTTCCACGTCGTCGTCGAGGTTCTCCCGCAGGGCGTCGAACAGCCTCGAATCCGCCTCCGGATCGTAGAAATCCTCCCCTTCGACGTCGATGATCGAGACCCCACCGAGCGGGAGAAACAACGCGGTCGGCCCGGTGGCCGCGTTCAGTTTCCCCGCGATGATCTCGCCGAGTTCGGCGTTCTCCTCGGGCGTCGTCCGCATCAGTGTCACTTGGGGATTGTGGATGTGGAATTTCCGATCCTCGAAGGCATCCGGCACTGAATCCCGTGGACCGAAGTTAACCATGTCGAGCGCCCCCACCGAGACGACCTGCGGGATACCCGTCTCGGCGGCGGCATCGAGGCGTGTTTCCCCGGCACTGAGCACGCCGCCGACGAGTTCGTCGGCCCATTCGGTGGTCGTAATGTCGAGCACGCCGTCGATGAGGCCCTGGCGAACCAACTCCTCCATCGCGCGGCCGCCGGTTCCGGTCGCGTGAAAGACGATCGTTTCGTACCCCTCCGACTCCAAATATTCGCGTGCCGTATGCACGCACGGCGTCGTCACCCCGAACATGGTGATCCCGACCGTCGGCTTTTCACTGATCGAGATGTCGGGTTCGTTGGCCACCATGCCGACCATCGCGAGCGCCGCGTTCGAAATCACGCGTCGAGAGAGCTGATTGAGGCCTTCGATGTCGGCGACGGAGTACAACATCATCACGTCCTTCGCGCCGACGTACGGCTCCGTGTCGCCGGAGGCCATCGTCGAGACCATCAGTTTCGGGATACCGACCGGAAGTGCACGCATCGCCGTGGTTGCGATGGAGGTGTTTCCCGATCCGCCGAGTCCGACGACCCCTTCGAGAATTCCATCGTCGTGGAGCCGAGACGCGATGGCAGCAGCGCCGTCACCCATCGTCTCGATGGCTTCCCCCCGGTCGGCTTCCTCTCGAAGGTGTTCGAGACTTGTCCCTGCCGCCTCGGCGACCTCGTGAGCCGACGTATCCGGTTCGATGTCGGGGTCTTCCATCACCCCGACGTCGATCAGGTGGACGTCGATGTCGTGCGCTTCGATGATCTCCCGGGCGAAATCCAGTTCTTCCCCCTTGGTGTCCAGCGTCCCGATGAGTACGACCGCCATGCTAGAACTCTATCCCTTTGAACTCCCGCGCTTGATTCCGAATCGCCTCCTCGGTCGGCAGGCGTTCCAGGCTCGATGCGCCGAAGAACCCGACGACGCCCTCCGTCTCGTTGAGCACGTACTCGGCGTCGTCTGGCCACGCTATCGGACCGCCGTGACAGATGACCATGACGTCTTCGTTGACCGCTTTTGCGGCGTCGTGATGGGCCTGAACGCGTTCCGCGGCGTCGTCCAGATCCAGCGACGTCTCCGCACCGATGTCGCCGGAGGTGGTGAGACCCATGTGCGAAACGATGACGTCGGCTCCCACCTCGGTCATCTCTCGGGCTTGCTCCTCGGTGAACACGTACGGACAGGTCAACATGTCCTGCTCGGCGGCCTCCTCGATCATGTCTACTTCCTTGTCGTAACCCATTCCCGTCTCCTCGATGTTCTGCCGGAACTGGCTTCCCTCGTCGATGAGACCGACCGTCGGGAAGTTCTGGACGCCCGAGAACCCGCGACGTTTCAGGTCCTCGATGAAGACGTCCATCTGGCGGAACGGGTCGGTTCCGTTGACCCCCGCGAGGACCGGCGTGTCCTCGACGACCGGCAGGACCTCGTGGCCCATCTCGACGACGATTTCATTGGCGTCGCCGTACGGGAGCAATCCAGCGAGGGATCCTCGACCGTTCATCCGGTACCGCCCCGAGTTGTAGATGATGAGCATATCGACGCCGCCTCGTTCAGCGAATTTCGCCGAAATGCCGGTTCCCGCACCCGCTCCGATGATGGGTTCGCCTCGGGATATCGTCTCTTCGAGTCGCGCGAGCGACTCCTCACGTGTAAATTTCATGAGCCCCCCTATTCTACATCGAGCACGGTATTCAAGATACTCACCGTCGAGGGTTGTCCGGGCGGTACGATTGGCTCCTGGCACACCGCTCCGACTCGTCGCTCCTTGGTCGTCCGTCGCGTGGGTTTTCGGATCGTCGCCGCGATACAACTATCGTGATGAACACCGATCGTTTCTTGGGGCAATGACAGACGAGAACTTCGTCAGCAGCGAGGACGTACCGACCCAGATGTTCGATTGGGGAACGCTCAAATGGATGGCCACTCCCGACGTCAACGG
>NZ_JBAWAC010000644.1:0-3091 GCF_049589095.1 Haladaptatus sp.
GCCGAGGACCTCACGGAGTATCTGGAGGAGGCGGGCGTGGCAGTCGAGTACATGCACGACGAGACGGACACGCTCGAACGGCACGAACTCGTCCGCGGACTCAGGTTGGGCGAGTTCGACGTGCTCGTCGGCATCAACCTGCTCCGCGAAGGGTTGGACATCCCGGAAGTGTCGATGGTGGCCATCCTCGACGCCGATCAGCAGGGCTTCCTGCGCTCGGAGACCGCCCTCGTCCAGACGATGGGGCGGGCGGCCCGGAACGTCAACGGCGAAGTCATCCTTTATGCCGACGAGGTGACGGACGCGATGGAGAGCGCGATGGACGAAACCCAACGCAGGCGGCAGATTCAACAGGAGTTCAACGAGGAACACGGAAACACGCCCGAAACCATTCAGAAAGAGGTCTCGGAGGCGAATCTTCCGGGGAGCAAGACGGACACGGGCGGTATCTCACGGAGTGAACCGGAGACGGACGAGGAAGCTGCCGAGCAGATTCAGCAACTCGAAGACCGCATGGAGGAGGCCGCGAATAACTTAGAATTCGAACTGGCCGCCGACATCCGTGACCGGATCCGCGCCATCCGCGAGGAGTTCCACATGGACGAGGAGATGGGCGGCGTCGAACCCGAACGCGGGGAGTTCTAAAGGGATTAGTCGGACGGTTCCGGGCGCTCCCCGTCGAGTTCGACCAGCATTTCGTCCACGTCGTCCAGTCCCAGCAGTTCGCGCGTCTCCGTGTCGAATGTATTCGATTCGAGGAGGATGGTGTCCTCGCGCACGTCGCTTCCGGAGAGGTGTTTGCCGTAGCGACCCAACAGCGAGGAGAGTTCCTGTGGGAAGACGAACGTTGACGACTTGCTCTCGCCGACGCTCCGAAGCGTTTCGAGTCCGCGGTCGATGACGGCCCGCTCGCCCATCGATTCGGCGGACTTCGCACGAAGCACGGTCGAAACGGCGTCCCCCTGCGCTTCGAGGATTTGGCTCTGTTTTTCACCCTGTGCCCGTGTGATGTTCGCCACCTTCTCTCCCTCCGCACGTTCGATGGCACCGCGGCGTCGGCCTTGCGCTTCGAGAATCATGGCGCGGCGTCTGCGTTCCGCGCTGGTCTGTTGTTCCATCGCGCCGACGACGGAACGGCTCGGCATCACTTCGCGCACTTCGACGCTCTCCACGCGAATCCCCCACTCGTCGGTCGGGGGGTCGATCTCCTCCCGGATTCGGGTGTTGATGACGTCGCGGCGCGACAGCGTCTCGTCCAGTTTCATGTCGCCGAGGACGGCCCTGAGCGTCGTCTGCCCGAGGTTCGAGACGGCGCGCTCGTAATCGTTGACGCCGAGAAACGCCCGCTTTGCGTCCATCACGCGAACGTAGAGGACGGCGTCGGCGATGACGGGCGAGTTGTCCTCCGTGATCGCCTCCTGTTTCGGCACGTCGAACACGAGGGTTCGCATGTCGAAGCGGTGAGTCGCGCTCACGAACGGCGGGACGAAGTGAATGCCGGGGTCGAGGACGGTTCGATACTCGCCGAACACGGTCAGGACGCGTTTCTCGTACGGCCCGACGATTTCGATGGCGCTGTTGACCGTGGCCGCCGCGAGGACGAGGATGAGAAGTCCCGCTATCGCCGTCGTGTCGAGAAACGGAAGCGCGAGAAAGAAGAACCCGACGAATCCGACGGCTAACAGGGACTTCCCTGCACTGGCCCCCGACGAGAGTTTGCCGAGGGTGTAGAAGGGGTTGTCCATGTGAAAGGTTACGCCACGAGTCGCTTAACAGTTACGTGCTAACAAACCACATTGTCGGCGTGAATCCAACGTCGCCGCGGGGAAAATAGAAGTCCTACTCCGCCTCGACGGGTTCCACCGGCTTGGGTTCCGGTTCGTCCGGCGATTCGAGTTCCGCCAGCGTCTCGTCGATATCGTCCAAACCGAGCAGCGTTTTGGTTTCGGCGTCGAACTCCTTGCTCTCCAGTTGAGCGCCGTCCTCGCGCACGTCGCTTCCAGTGAGGTGTTTGCCGTAGCGACCGAGCGTGGAGGTGAGTTCCTGCGGGAGGACGAATTTCGTCGATTTGCCCTCACCGATGGCTTGGAGCGTCTCCATTCCCTTCTCGATGACGGCGCGTTCGCCCATCGCCTCGGCGGATTTCGCGCGGAGCGTGGTGGCGACCGCATCACCCTGTGCGGTGATGATGTCGCTCTGTTTTTTCCCCTGTGCGCGGATGATGTTCGACGTCTTCTCACCCTCCGCACGCTCGATGGCGCTGTGTCGTTCCCCCTGTGCTTCGAGAATCATGGCGCGGCGTCTGCGTTCCGCGCTGGTTTGTTGTTCCATCGCCTCGACGACGGTGGGGCTTGGCATGACTTCCTGCACTTCGACGCTTTCGACGTGAACGCCCCATTCGTCCGTCGGCGGATCGATCTCCTTGCGAATCCGCGCGTTGATTTCGTCGCGGCGCGACAGCGTCTCGTCGAGACTCATGTCGCCGAGGACGGCCCTGAGCGTCGTCTGCCCGAGGTTCGAAACCGCACGGCGGTAGTCATCGACTTCGAGATACGCCTTCTTCGCGTCCGTGACGCGGACGTAGATGACGGCGTCGGCCATCAGCGGCGAGTTGTCCTCCGTGATCGCTTCCTGTTTCGGCACGTCGAGCATGTGTGTCCGCATGTCGAAACTGTGGGTCGCGCTCACGAACGGCGGGATAAAGTGGAGTCCCGGACCGAGCAGTCCCCGGAAATCCCCGAAGACGACGAGGGCGCGTTTTTCGTACGCACCGACTATCTCGACGGCGCTGTTGATGGCGACGACCACGAGTGCGAGCAGGAGGAAGCCAACGATTTCGACGCCGTTGAGCGTCGGAAGGAAAAAGAGGAAGACGAGGAGGGCGGCGACTGCAAAGAGGAGTTTCAAGAGCCCGGAGCCTCCCGAAATCTTCCCCAGTTTGTAGAATGGATGTTCCATACTCGAACAGAGAGACACCAGTCGTTTAACATTTTTGTGTCATTCGACATCATGGTACTGAAGCGGAGACGGTGGAGAAAGAAACGAAGTGGGGAAACCCGGCCGTATCGGAACTATCGAGGATGTATAATCC
>NZ_JBAWAC010000645.1:0-1624 GCF_049589095.1 Haladaptatus sp.
GCGTGAGCGGGTCGTTCGCGCTCGATTCGGCACCCGCTTGCTGTGAGAGTCCGCGCGGAATTCGATGGTCGACGACGCCGATCGTCGCCGAGGCCGAGGCCGCCCGTGGATTGAAGTCCTTGCTCAGGAGGGTTCGAAAACCGGGCGTTCCCGAGGCCCGCCGAACGGCGATTTCGATCTCCGTCGGCGTCGCCTGCCGAACGGTTCGCACCTGTGCTTCGAGCGTCGTCGCGGTCGGGTCGATGGTTCGTGCCACGATGCTCGCGGCGCTCGTCGTCGAGGAAACCCGGAGATCGGTCCGCTGTTCGAGTCGATATTGGGCCTCCAACATCGCCAGCAGTTCGGGTTTCGAGAGCACGTTCCGGCCGGTTTGAATGAGCTGTGTGCTCCCGTTTTCCGCCGCGAATGGTGGCGTGAACTCGCGGTTGACGGCGTCGAACGCCTCCTGTGCGGGGCTGTTTTCGGTGAACTGACTCGTCCCGGATTCGGTCGAGATTCGGACAAGCCCGACACCCAAGACGGCGGTTAGGACGAGAAAGACGAGCAGAACGGTCTTCGACCGCTCGGCGATCCACACGTCGAGCCAGTCGATAACGCGTTGATAGTCCACCATTGGGGGTCACCGCCTGCGCAGGACGAATACGGCCACGAGAACGAGGAGTACCGCGATGCCGAGGAGGACGAGAATCCCGTTCGAACCGCTCACGAACGACAGGACGCCACCGCGTTCCGGTGACGTCACTCGAACGGGAACCGAGTACGTGTCGGTGAGTTTCGTCTCGCCGTCCGGCGTGTCGTACTGGAAATCGACCGACGCCGGGTACGTGTTCGGGAGCGTCCCCCCGTCGGCACCGATGTCGAACCGGATCGTCGCCGACTGATTCGGTTCCAGTTTCGGGATGAACGCCTCGTTGTCGTTGACGGTCAACGGACTGTCCACGAACGCCTGTGCGTCGATGTTCCGCAGGGTTTCGTTCCGGTTGTTCGTGACGACGAGCGATATCGTCCCCGTCGAACCGGCCTCGACCGACGCCCGGTTCGCATCGATCCGGAACTCGTCCTTCCGGGGGTGGACGTTGATTTGTGCATCGAGCGATTTGCTCTGCCTCGGGTCGCCGTCCTGATTCTGATAGCGCACGACGAACGAGAGCTGTCGCGGACCGCGGTCGGCGGTGTCGCTCACGTCGATACGGAAGTCGAACGGTTTCGATTCGCCGCTATCGAGCGTCCCGAGCGCGTACTCCGTCTCGGTCGGTGAGAACGTGGTGTTCCCGCGCTGAGGTGCGAGAACGAGGACGGCGTTCGGGGCGCGCTGTGGTCCTTCGTTGGTCACGGTACCGGAGACGAACCCCTGCTGTCCCACCCGCAAGGTGCTGTGCAAGTTCCCCACCGAAAACGATTGTTCGGGGTCGGGAATGATGCCGACGAGATGGGGATTCGTTTGATTCCGGCTTCCGTTCTCCCGATAGGAGATCGAGAGGCTGAACGGGTAGTTACCGCCGACCGTGTCGTTGCTCGCCGTGACGCGATACTGGAACGTTCGCCGCTCGTTGGACGACCACCGACTGACGAACTGGCTGGCGTTCGGCGACCGTCCCAAACTGAGTTGCTCGTTCGACGACTG
>NZ_JBAWAC010000646.1:0-6491 GCF_049589095.1 Haladaptatus sp.
GAATTGAACCGCGAGGAAATCGAGGACCGGTTCGAGCGCGACTATCCGGGTCACACCGGACGACGAGCGGAGTAATTTTTTCTGACTGGTACGCTTTCGGACCCGTAAGGAGAACATTCATATCGACGGGCTGAATGGAATCACGATATGTCACGCGGGACGAGTCAGGGAGGACTCATCGACGCAATACGATACGATATCGCACAGTTACACACCGGTTGGATGGCATTGTTCTTCCCGCGACAGAGACAGCAATCCCACTCGGTTCTCGGAAAGTGGCGACCACAGAGCACGTCGGGCAAGGTAGCCTACAGCGGGTGGAGCATCGTCGGGAGCTTCATCGTCGCACTGTTGTACCCGTTCGTCCTGTTCGGCTTCGCCACGCGCTACTACACGAGTAAAATCGACCGCACGGCGGCGAGCCTCGGCGTGTTGGGCGTCATTTTGCTCTCGGCCGTCGTCTGGGGCGGTCTGGCGGCGCTGGCGAAGTATCGCTTCTCGACGGAAGGATTCTACGCCGTCGCCGCCGCCGGTGGCGTCGCAACCGTCGCAGCAGCGCTGGCCTATCTCACCAGCCGATACGGCGGTCGGATAACGACGGTGCTGTTCGCGTACCAAATTTTGAAGTCCCATCTCCTAAAATACAGAGTGAATAGTCGGATAACGACGGTGCTGTTCGCGTACCCGTTCGGCATGACGGCCATCTTCCTGCCGCCGGTCGTCGCCGCGCTGTACTCGCCGACGCTCTCGAACGTGATCTTCCCGAACAGCACGAACCTCGCGGTGTGGTTGCTGGACAACGTGCTCACCTACCGCAACATCGACGAGGTTCTTCGGGCACGGTTCAACCTCGAAGGACTCGCCTACGTCGGCATGTGGTTCGGCATCGCCGTGCCGGTCGGTTGGATTCTCGGGTTCTTAGTTACGCTGGCGAATCTCATGCGCCCGAAATCGGCATAACGCTTTTCCTCCGGTCGGCTAACTGTCCGACATGGAGTTCGATTTACCCGTAACCGCCGTAGCGCTGCTCGTAATCGTCGCTATCGCTACCGTCGGTCTCGTTGGGATGGATGTCATGGCGACGAGCACAGTGTTGATGATGGTGGCACCTTCGATGCTGGTGTTCGGTGTGATCGCGCTCTTGCTCGGCGTGAAGCACGGAGAATACCGCGCAACGAGATAACGAACCCGAATCGCTCACTCGACCCGCCCGACCGCGAGGATGTGGTTCGACAAATCCACGATAGTCGGGTCCTCCCGGAGCGTCCGAACGGCGTGTGCCACGTTTTCCTGTGCATCCGCGTCGATATCTTCGATGTTCGCCCCGAAGTTCAAGGCCGGACCTTCGAGTCCGGCCACGGTTTCGACGGTGATTTCGTGTCGTTCCAGCAGTCGGCGGAGTTCATCGGCGCGGAAGAAGTGGCACTCGACGAACGACGGACTCTCGCCCTCGTGCTTCTCGGCGAGTTCGGCCGAGTAGGTTGCCGTCTCGATCAGTTCGGGGAGTTGCCGAACGCCCGCCTCGAACTGTGGTGCGCTCTTGATGAGGTTCTGGACGACGGCGACGAAGCCCATCACGGAGGCGAAAACGGGCGCATCGGGGCGGGAGACACGGTAGAGTTCCCGAACCGCCGCGTCCCGTTCGTCGGCGTCGATGACGTGCGAAAGCGGCCCGCCGAGACAGAGCGTCGCGTCGAACTCGTCGGCAGGGAAGGGAAGCCCACGAATGTCTCCCTGCTGGACCGTGACTCGTTCACCGAGGTCACGTTTCGCAACCTGCCGCTTTGCGATGGCGACTTGCTCGGCCGACAGGTCGAGTAGCGTCACGTCGTACCCGCGCTCGGCCAACCGAATGGCATATCTCCCGGCGGCCCCGCCAGCGTCGAGGACGTGTCCCGATGCGGGGAGGTATCGGTCGAGATACTCCGTGGTGTTCTCGAACTCCAAGCCGTTTTTGAACGACTCGTCGAGGCGTTCCCACTCGCCCTCGCCGAGGCGGTCGTAGTAGTTCGAGGGATCGATTCGCTCCCGTGAATCGCCGGTCATGCCTGTCTCTACAGATAGAAAACGAACGCAAAACTGTTATTGTGTACTGACAGCACACGGCACGACTTTCGTCGGGTTAGCGACGCGACTGACGCCACGCGAGCGCGCCGAGGCCGGTCAGTGCCGTGGCGAACCCGAAGCCGGGTTGCCCGCTCGATTTCGTCGTACTCGTCGATTCATCGTTCGACGTCGTCGTCGTTTTCTCGGACGAAGTCGTCGTGGTCGTGGTCGTGGTCGTTTGCTGTTCTATGATACCCATATCGACCATCGCGTCGCGGAGCGTGAGTATCTCGATGTTGCGGTCCTTCGCCATCTGAATCGCGGTTCGAACGCGCTTTGGCTCGAAGTCATCGTACGAACTGTGGCCTGCGAGGATACCGAGAACGTCACCCTTGGCGACGGTGTCGAGATACGTACCGAGTTTCTTCTTCGTCTCGGAGTCGGGCTTGAAGTACGCTCGGCTGAGGTGATACGGGTCAAAGCCAGTGATCGGATTCAATCCGTCCGCAAACTCCGCGTTCGCGAGTGCGTCGTACTCCTTCTGTATCATTGCCTCCGCTTGCTGTCCGTTGATTCCGTACGGGAGCACCATGTTCGCGGCGTTGAACCCGTCCTCCTCAAGCTGTTTCTTCGAGTCGAAAATCTCGGAGTGCAGTATCTCGTCGGTGTACCGCATCGTCGAGTTATCCGCGATGAACGATTTTTCGAGCGAGTTCTTGAGGGTAACGTACTCGCCCGTATCGTCCGACCCTTTGCCCGTGACGGTGACGGTTTCCTCTTTCGTCCCGTTCGAGATGATGACCTCGTCACCGGGATGTTCGCCGTGGCGGTTGGAGCGTTCGTAGACTTTCGTATCTCCCTTCGACGCGTCCTCAGCGAGTTGGAGTGGCCCCAACGCTCGGTGGTGAACCGTGTGGGACATGACTTCCCATCCCGCGTTGCTCATCTCTCGCAACTGTTTTACCGTCAGTCGGTCCTTCTCCCCGAGTTGACCGGAGACCGCGGCGGAACAGGCGGGAACGTCTTCGTCCTGATGGACCGGGAACGTTTTCGTGTAATCCTCCGCCACGCTGTCGTCGTAGATGAAGACGAGTTTTCCGGAAGACGATTTTGCGGCAGCGCGAGAAGCGAGCGACACGGGAGCGGTGAGTGCAACGCCAGTAACGCCGGCGCTTCGGAGAAAACGACGGCGACTCCCGTTCACTGAAGAGTGCATACTAGCACGAAACTGTACAAATTCAAAAGTTCACTGGGGTAAGGTGTGACATAGTATCATGCAAAGGATAATTTTTTGAAATAATAAGTTGTCCTGTTCTAATGACAGAAAAGTCCCTGATACATCCCTCTGTCGATCTAAAACGGCGCTAGAAAGCAATACGAGCCAGCTTTGCTTTACAAAGTATATTCTATTGCAAACCTTTATGTGTTGCAGAATCAATGTTCAGAGAGAGATGTCATCTACGTACGAATCGGGTCAGAGCCAAGTTCGGTCGACGGGTGACGCCCGGAACGCGTGGGTCCGGCAGACGTGGGCGTTCGCCGAGCGCAACCTGCGGGAGATGCGACGGAGCATTGCCGTGCTCTTCTGGTCGATGGGATTCCCTGCGGGATTCTATCTCCTGACCATCTCCGTATTCATCTCGCCCGACCAAGTTCCGGCGTCGATGCTTCCGGTCGTGAAAGCCGCCATCGCCATCGGGTACGGAATGTTCGGTGCAACCACCGTCTGTCTGAGCGCGTTCAGTCAACAGCTCGTGACCGATTTGGAGGACAACCGCTACGCGCAGTTCCGGTCGTTACCCATTCGACCGTCCGCGGACCTCGTCGGACGACTCGTTGCAGGCGAACTGTTCGGGCTCGTCGCGTTCGGGTTCGTTCTCGCCGTCGGCGTCGCAACCGGAGCGGAGCTCACGCTCCGTGGACTCACCACGATTCCCGTCCTCGTCGTCACGCTCGTTCTGGCGAACCTGTTCTGGTTGATTCTCGCGCTGGGAATCGCCACGCTCGTCCGCGACGCCAGATACGCCAACATCATCTCGATATCCGTCGCCATGATGGCCTACTTCCTCACGGGCTACAACGGAACCTCGCCGACGATGTTCACCGCCGACCCGCAGATTCTGAACTTCCTTCCGAACACGCTCGCGGCCAGAATCGCGCTCTACCAACTGCTCGATATCACGGATTGGAAGGGTGCGGGACTGGCACCGCCTGGGATGCCGAGCGACCCGATGTACCTCCTGTTGCTCGCCGGATACGGCGTCGTCGTGTTCGCGATCGGCCTCGTCATGATGAACCGCGTGCTGTATCAACGCCGTTGGAACGGTCGAGCGCGAGGTGTCGAGCGATGACGATCGCCATCGAAGCGCGAGATATCGAAAAATCGTTCGGGGGCGATTCAGTCCTGAAATCGGTGAACGTCGACGTGAACGAGGGTGAAATCCTCGTCCTGCTCGGTCCGAACGGCGTCGGCAAGACCGTCCTGCTGTCGTGTCTGGCCGGAAGCATGCATCCCTCCGGAGGAACGGTTTCGGTATTCGGCGAACCGCCGCAGAAGGCGTCGAACGTCAGATTTCTCCTGCAAGAGGCGATGGGTATCGACTCGCTCACGGGGCGGGAGAACGTTCGGTTTTACTCGCGGCTTCACCCGCGGTTTACCGACCGTTGGGAGGAGTACGTCGAACGTTTCGACGTGGTCGATGCGCTCGACAAACCGCTCGAAGACTGTTCGGTCGGGATGAAACGAAAGATCGAACTGGCGATCACGTTGAGCATCGACGTGCCGGTGTACCTTCTCGACGAACCGACCGCCGGTCTCGACCTCTCGATGATTCAGGCGCTCCACAGCGTCGTCCGCGAGCGGGATGCGACGTTCGTGATTTCGAGCCATTTGCCCCACGATGCCGACTTGGCTGACCGGTTGGCGTTCGTCAATGACGGCCGCGTCGTCGCTACGGGCACTCCCAAGGAGATGCTCACATCGCTGCCCCCCGTTGTGCGAGTGATGGGAATCGAGACGGGAAGCGAACTCGCCGGACACGTCACCAACGAGCGCGTGTTCAGCGACGGCGGGCAGACGCGCGGTTTCGTTCCCGATGGAACAAGTATCGAGGAAATCCGGAACCGGATGGCGGCGGAATCCGGCGACGAAGACGACGAAGTATCGGAGGCGACACCGACGTACACCGACCTGTTCAACTATTACGTCCACGTTTCGACGGAGGGACGATGACCGAAGCGGAAACCGACGCCGGAAACGGTAGCGACACGCCGGAAGACGTCGATATAGATCGTCTCAAGCGGGATCTCGCAGGCATAAAGGAAGCGATGGGGATCGGCGAACGATATCCGAGCGTCATCCGACTGTGGTTGGTGTTCGCGGTGCTGGTCCTCGCCGCGTCGCTCGCATCCCAGTACGTCCTCACCGAGCGACTGGCGAGTTACTGGTTCGGGGTCGTGTGGTTCTCGCTGATGGTCCTCGGTGGTCTCGCCTCGTGGCGACTCACGGGACGAACTGACCGTTCTTCGGCAGGCGAGGGGCCGAACATCGGCTATCAGTTCGGCCTCGTCTTTCTCTCGGGAATCGTGGTGCAACTCGTCACGAACCCCCTGTTGGGAACGCTCGGCTACGTCGATGGAACGCTGTACGTGTTCAGCATCTGGGTGACGTTGACGGGAATCGGTTACCTCATCTCCGCCAACAGCCTCCGCGCCTATCGAATTCGGCGCAAGGACCGGCTTGCGCTCTCGCTGGGCGGCGTGCTGATGATTGGATACGTCGTGTTGCTCACCTACTGGGAACCGCTTCGGCCGTGGGGGTACGCTGCCTTCGGCATCTCGTACTTCATTTATGCCGTGGCTTCCTACGGAATCCTACGCGGGGCATGAACTTCGACAAACTCGTCCACCAGCCGACGCGGTTGCAGTTGTTCGCACACCTTTACGCACACGGAGAGGTGAGTTTCAACGACCTCCGAGAAGCCTTGGACGTGACGGAAGGGAACCTCAGCAGCCACCTCGGCCGAATGGAGGATGCGGGCGCGGTCGAAGTGAAAAAGGAATTCGTGGACAAGAAACCTCGAACGACCTATCGACTAACCGACGAGGGCCGCGAACTGTTCGAGGAACACGTCGAGACGCTCGAAGCGCTCATCGACAGCCTCGACACGTGAACAGCGAACGGCAAACGCATGTGAGCCGTGAGCCATACGCCGAGGACACAACCACTGGAAATCGGCCGTAAACGGGATGATCGGGTATCCGCAGACCGCACCCTCGGAAGTCACGATCGACATAAACGTCAAAAACAGCGTTCCGTAGAGCCGACAAAAATCGGCAATCTCCACAGCCGCTAGTCATCAGCGCTCCCACCGGAAAATCTCCGATTTTCCGGGCTAAACGACGACCAACGGGAGGAGTGCAATACTTTTGATCCAGCTTTTTCC
>NZ_JBAWAC010000647.1:0-3688 GCF_049589095.1 Haladaptatus sp.
GTATCGAGACGCCCGTCAACCGAACGCTCGCCGGATTGGTGAAAACGTGGGAAGGGAGAAAGAGCGGAAGCTGAACGTCACGACCGCATGATGACGAACAGCGACGCGATGCCACCGATGAGGAGCACGAACCAGTAACTCGCAAACCGGTAGACCATGGCGGCTGCCACGCCCGAACTCCACGAAATCGCCGGAACGAGTCCGACCATGAGGACCGTGAGCGCCGCCTCGACGCCCGCCAGTCCGCCCGGCGTCGGCGTCAGTCCGGCCAGCGTACTCGCCGGAACGATGAACAACACGAGCACCAGTGGAAGTGGCAGGCCGAGCGCCCGTCCCGCGAAATACAGCGGCAGGGCGAAGAATATCCAGCCGGTGTACGAGAACACCAGCGCGAACAGCAGTTGGCGCGGTTCGCTCGCGATGCGCTCCAGCGAGTGATAGAACCGGTCGATACGTTGTCGAATCCCGTCGACCGTGATCCGTGACGTGCGGGTGGCGATGGGGGCAATGAAGCGGATCACGAGGTCTTCGACGCGCTCTCGATACCGCCAACCGGCGTAGGCGAGAGCCGGAATGCCGAACGCCAGTATCACGAGTCCCTGTGCCAGCGTCTTCGCGTCGTCCGGAAGCGACGCGCGGATGAGCAGATAGCTCAGCCCGAGCGCTGCGAAGTTGAAGAACGGCAGGAGGTTGAGCAGGTCCGCCGTCACGACGCTCGCGAGGCTGTCCTCGTAGTTCGCCTCCGTATCCCGCGAGAGGATGTAGGCGATGAACGGTTCGCCGCCAGCCTGTCCCAACGGGGTGACGTAGTTGGCGAACGTCGCCGCGAGGTAGGTGACGACGAGGCGTTTGAACTCCACCTTGATGTCGAGCACGGCGAGAACGATCTGCCACGCCTTGCCCCACGCGGCGAGGCCGATGAACGTCGAAAGGCAGGCGATCCACATCCACGTGTAGTCCGCACCCTGAAGGGCATGAAGCACTCGTCGCCACCCGGAGGCGACGACGATCAGGTAGATGAGGACAACCGCGACGACGAAGCCCAGCAGTAGCTTGCCGGTCCCGAACCGCTCCGACAGTCCTGCGGACAGCGCACTTCCGCCGTCCGGAGCCGACTTGTCGGTCACGTTAGTCGATGTAACCGAGGTCTTGGAGGCGGTCCTTGGCGTCGTCGCTCATATCGTCGAGCACGTCGTCACCGTCGGAGACCTCGTTCCACTCGCCGCCGACCGTCTCCTCGAACGCGGAGAGCGCGGCTTCGAGTTCGACCTCTTCCTCGGTTCCCTCGCCCCGGAGGTCGTTCAACTCGCCGGGGTCGTCATCGAGTTTGTAGAACTCGTCCTCGATGCGCTCGTTGCGGATGTATTTGGCATCGGGTCTGCGGGCCGCCCGCATCCGCGAGTAAAAGCGCGAGTTCTCGTCCAGCGTGATGTTCGCGCTCTTTGCCTTCTCCTCAAGCTGTTTCAGTTCGACCACGGGTCGGTAGTACTCCACGAAGGCACACTCGCCGTCGCCGGGGACGTCGTCCGCGAACGCACGGTAGTCCTCGTTGAGGAGCGACCGTGCTTCTTCGAGCGGCCGCGTCGAGTTCGACCCGGAGATGCCGGTGTGGTCGAGAATCGTGTGGTACACGTCGATGAGTTCGACCTGTTGGTCGCTCACGCCGGGGTCCATCTCGGGGTGTTTGACCATCAGCGGGACGTTGATGAGCGGGTCGTAGATACAGAACTCGTGACCGTACAGGTCGTGTTCACCGTGCAGTTCCCCGTGGTCGGCACAGACGACGACCATGGTGTCGTCCCATTCGTCGTTCTCCTGCATCCACGAGAACAGCCGTTGGAGTTGGTCGTCGATGTGGCGAATTTCGGCGTCGTAAAGGCCGCCGATCGCGTCCCACTCCTTGTCGCTGATGTCGCGTGCGCCGCAGTTGTACTCCTTCGAGTTCTGGCACACCTTGGTGGAATCGACGTTGGGAGCGAACTCCTTTCGGTACTCCTTCGGCGGGTGGTACGGAAGGTGAGCGTCCATCAGGTTGATGAACGAGAAGTACGGGCCGTCGGAGTCGTCGATGAACTCGATAGTCTGGTCGATGACCTGTGGCGTTTTCGAGTCCGCACCGTCGCCGCTGGCGAGGTACTCGTGAGCCACGTTGCCGAGGCTGACCAGTTTGTCCGCGACCTTCCGAAGCGACTCGTTGTCGTTCATCGTCTTCCACGCCTTCGCCATCGGCCCGGAGAGGAAATCGCCGGGCATCACTTCGAAGAAGTTGTCTTGGTCGTCGAAACCGTCCGTCAGATGGGTGTACGGCGTGATCCACGCGTTCGAGGAGTAACACGAGGTATCGTACCCCGCAGCGGAGAGGGTCTGTGCGAGCGTCGTCGCACCTTCCAGATACGGGTTCTCCTGACTCGCGCCGTGTTCGCTGGGATACATTCCAGTGAACAAAGAGGCATGCACCGGAAGGGTCCAAGGAGCGGGGGAAACCGCCTGCTCGAAGACGGTCGCTTCCTCCGCGAACCGTTCGAGGCCCGGCGTTGTCGGGCGATCGTATCCGTAGACAGAGAGGTGGTCTTTACGCACCGTATCCATCACAACGAATACGACGTTTTGCGCCGTGGCGTCGTCGTTCGTCATACTAACGCCTGCTACAGCGTCCGGTGGGATAAATATCGTGATTCAGCCCATGGAATCGGCCGAAAACTAAAAATAGCGGAATTAGAACGGAGCCTGCGGGCCTTCGTCATCGTCGTCGTCGCTGGACTCGCCGGGGAAGGATGGGCTCATGCCGCCACCCATTCCGTCGCCACCGCCCATGCCGGTTTCGGCGATGACTTTGTTGATTTCCGGAATCTCCTTGATCATTCGGCTCTTGATAGCCTGAATCGTCATCGGGGAGATACCACAGCCACTGCATGCGCCGCCGAGCATGATCGTAACTTCGCCGGACTCGCGGTCGATGTGCTGGATCGCAGCGCTACCGCCGTGCATCTGAATCTGCGGGAAGTTGCGGCGCAGGAAGTTCGTGACCCGTTCTTCGAGGTCGTCCCCATCTTCCTGAGTTTCGGTGCTCATGTATCCGGATATGGGGTGAGCCTCCTTAGGCCTTTCCACTGTCTCATAAACCGAATCCGGCAGGAATCACCGCTGAACCGTGACTTTTCGGGGTTTTAAACGAGGTAGAAAACCGCAGCGTCGTCAGTTCTCGTCCGGGTCGCTCGGTTCGAATCCAAAGACGCGTGCCAGCTCGTACTCCAACCGCTCGATGTACACCGAAAGCGTCTCTTCGAGTTTCTCGTCCTCCACAACGACGCTCCGCACGCGGTCGGTCGGATTCTCGGGGAGGTCGATGCGGAACTCGCCGTCCCCCTGATAGAACGGTTCGCTCTCGTTCAGTACCTCTTGGTCGATGGCGTGGATGAGTTTGGAATCGTACCGCTCGTTCATGTAGCTGAAGGCGTTCTTGTACCCACGCTGGAGTTCGTTGAAGTAGTGGGCGTACTTGTCCTCGAACTTCTCGGCATCGAATTCGGTCATAGCTGAACCGTGGGGAGCAGGAAGTAAAAATGCGGGCGATTCGAGTGCCGTAGTCTCCAAACCGAGAGGGATTATGTCATACGGAACAAACGTCATTGTATGCCCGAAGTCACACTCATCGACCGTGGCCGCGTCCGTGCCGACACCGCCTACG
>NZ_JBAWAC010000648.1:0-3801 GCF_049589095.1 Haladaptatus sp.
GTGGTGGTGTGTAGTGTACTGCCGCTTTCTTCTCTAAGCGGAAGTGATTCTGGTTGGGTCGCCGCCCTCGGCGAAGCGTATTTCGTCTCTTCGAACTGCACACTGCCTCGTCCCTCGGATGTTCTCGACAGAAATCGGTTACGGGAACTGCTAGCCATCGAGTGCTCGTAAGTCGTATAATTTTGATGGTGTGAATTCATCGGCTTGGGAGTCCCCCCCACCACAGTATTCGCAGACCCTTTCACGAACGACGGAGAACAAATCGTATGGAACGAACCCGCTGTGGTACATGCTTGTCGGCATCGCGGCCCTCAATGCCATCTGGTCGTTGGCAGGTGTACTCTCGGGCGACCGGATTACGACCGGTCCAGCGACCCTCTGGATTGTTCTTGGCGGATCTATTCTCCTCCTGACACCGATGTTCTACTACGCACTCTATCGAGACACGGGTGCCGTTCGAGACGATAATTCGTCTTGGACCCCGAATCGACGAGCGTGGATCGGTGGCGGAGTTCTCGTCTCGGTCGTTGGATTTGTCGTGTTTCTCAACCTACTGATCCACTATATTACCGGTCTCTATCTGGTGCAACACTTTCGAAAGTCATCCGTAACTGAACTACCCACCTGAACCGCGTCTAAGCACATCATTTTTCCTTTACTGCCGATTCGATGGTCGTTCCGAGAGTGATCTATGTGGTTGTGCTATGGTTATAAAAACGAGTACGAGTCACGATGAATCGACATCGTCCGGTTGTGTCCCGACGCCGTCGGGCCATCCCGGTGGTGCCGCCGCGCTCGGTTCCGCGAACGCTCGTTTGAGTACCATCGGCGTCCGTTCGAGCGAGAGCACTAAATCGCCGTCCTGATTGAACGCACGTAGCTCCGTCGTGACGATTCCGACGTGTTCGCGCGACTCGCTTTCGCGTTTGTCCAGTATCTCGCTCTCCGCGAAGATGGCGTCGCCGTGGAAGACCGGTGCGTGATGACGAATATCGTCGTAGCCGAGGTTCGCCGTCGCGTTGACGGAGATATCGATGACGCTCATTCCGACCGCGAGGGCGATGACGAACGTCCCGTCGACGAGTCGTTCGCCGAACTCCGTCTCGGCGGCGTATGCTTCGTTGAAATGCATCGGATTGCAGTTCATCGTGACGTTCGTGAACCAGACGTTGTCCGTTTCGGTCACCGTTCGTCCAAACGGGTGCTTGTAACGTCGCCCACGGTGAAATCCTCGAAATATCGCCCGTGCCAGCCAGCAACGAGGCGTCTATCGTTCTCGCTCATGGTTCACGTGGCTATGCGACCGAGAGCATACTAAAACGAACGACTCCTAGTGTCCGCTCTCCATCTACTACTGGGATAGTACGGACTCACCGGAAAGCGGTTGTCATCGAAAATCCGCCTCGTATCTACTCCCTATCACGAGAACTACTTAAACGAACTCGGTCGATGACCGTTGCCCTGTCCGACGCGGACCGACTCGTCGCGGTCCGGCCTTCGATGCCGGATGGCTCGTTCACCCCCACGTCCACCGTGAATCGAGGACGTAGCGGTAGACGCCACTGATCATGATCGCGACGGCGTTCGCCAGTAGATAGAGGATCTCGCCGCTGTTGACGAGCAAATAGAGGATCCCGAGTTGAATGGGGATCGCCGACCCGCGGACGACGTTCGTTTTGAGTAACCCGGCGAGATAGTCGCTCGTGGTCGAATTTCGAGTCGCGCGGAACGTCCAGGCGTTGTTGAGCGAGTACTGAAACAGGATCGTGATCTCGATGGCGATCGCCGCGCCGAGCAAGTAGTTGAGACCAGCTTTGTCGACGAACATCCAAAGCAGAACGATTTGCACTCCCGCAGCGACTGCTCCGACGGCTACGAACCGTCGTAACTGGGGGAAGAGCGGGCCGCGTCGGAGATCGAGAAGAGATTCCCGAAGCATATTTCGGTACCGAGTGGTTCGGACCGTGTATTCCTGTCGTTTCTCTCCCGCTCGAACGCCCGTTGGAGCGACGGAAAATCAGGGAAATCCGGAAAGCCGTTCGATGGTCATCAAGTTATCCGACGGTTTTCATCCCTAACACACCTGATAATCGAAGCTATCGAATATTTTGCCAAAGATTTGTGGTGGTCCCATTCCATACCTTGCTTATGACGGACACACACGACGAACTGCTACAACAGTTGAACGAGATGCAGGCGGCACGCGGTATCGACCCCGATACGCGGAAAGTGATCGGTGCTCTCAGCGAAACGGTTCATACGCTCGGCGAGGAGATCGACGACCTCCAAACGCGCGTGAAGGAGTTGGAGGAGCGCGCCGCGAAAGACGCACGTTCCGAGGACGACGAGCGAAAGCAGGCGTGGTACTCGGAACGCTAATCCGATACTTCCGTCTCGCTCCAGTCGACCAGCATGCGACTGCACGCCGCTTGGCCGACGCGTAATACCGTACGGGAATACGAGAGTGTTGGTCGTCCCGATTCTCGTCTTTTCTCCTACGATCCTGTGGGTAGTGGTATCTTTCAGCATCGAAAACCCATCCCGTTCGGGCACAGTCTTTATCATACGACTCGACAATCGCCCCCTACGAATGGACCCCCAGATTTCCCGCCGCCGCTTCCTCCAAACAGGGGCAACATCGTCTTCCATCGGGCTTGCTGGCTGTAATTCGTGGGCCGCCTCGCGGGGCGATGGAACGAAACGAAATGCGTCAGGGAGCACAACCACCTCGCACGAATCGGACTCGAATCCGGATGCAGTCGACGTCCGCGGAGCAATCTATATCCCGGCACGGGCGTTCAACCGGTACCAGATGTGGCGGGAGTACGATCCTGCGATCATCGAACGCGATCTCGGTTACGCCGCCAGTCTGAACCTCAACGCCATCAGAACGTGGTTGAGCTACGAGTTCTGGGTGGAGGACCGCGACGCACACGAAGAGCGGTTGGAACATTTCCTCGAAACCGCGGAGGCGTACGGACTTCGCGTCCTTCTCGGGTTATTCGATAGCATCGGTGAGGAACCCACCTTCGAGAACCTGTACGACACGGGCCTGTTCACCGGCGTTCAAACGTTCTCTCCGTCGACGAGGACGATGCTCGACAAGCAACTCTGGGACACCCCGCGCGAGTTCATCCGGTGGTTCATGACCCGATACGGGAGCGACGAACGGTTGCTCGCCATCGAACTCTCGAACGAACCGGGGTGGCGGAAGGCGTCCCGGAAGTTCGTCGAGGCGATGGCGAAGGTGCTGACGCTCCGTCGGGGTTCCGTTCCGCTAACGATGGGTTCCACTAGCCTCGCGAACAATGCGGAGTATCTCGACTGGGGGATGGACATCCTCCAATTCCATTACAACTTCGTCAAGACGCCATCGTTGTTCCGCCGTGTGCTCCAACAGGCGGCACTGACGAAAGTTCAGCAAGGAAGCCAAGTGTGGCTCTCCGAGTGGCAACGGGTTCGTCCGGGCGACGGATTTTTCGCGGACGTAACCGGCGAGGCCCGCTATCCGGACTACGCGTCGCTCGCCCCGCTCATCCACGAAGCGAACGTCGGGAACTTTTTCTGGTCGCTTATGGTACGGCCAGCCTCGGAACTCCATTTCCGGCGTCAAGGAGTGGTGAACGGCCTGTTTCACGAAGACGGCGCGGTCTGGAGTCTCGACGACGCCCGTGCCATCAAGGCGATGTCCGGCGACCCGTCGTTCGACGGGACGGAACGAAAGGAGTATCCACAGTGGATGGCCGCCATGGAGGATTCGACGGTACCGGTAACAGGCCCCCATCCGAGGTAATTTGTGCC
>NZ_JBAWAC010000649.1:0-5213 GCF_049589095.1 Haladaptatus sp.
TCTCGGCGGTGAGCGGGTACGTCTCCGAGAGCGCACGCGGGAACGGACCGAACGGCGGGACGACGTTCCACGATTCGTCGTAGCGACTGCTCGGGTTCCCCTCGGTCAGAAGCACCCGACCCTCGGGATTCAGCCGCGAGAGTCGCTGATGGTGGCGAACGACTTCCGGTCGCGCCGCGCTCTCGCTGGAGAGATAGAAGAACGCTCCCTTCGAGGCCGGGTCGGTGCGTTCGAGTTGCGCCGCGTGATCGCCGAGCGCCCGGTAACCGTCGAGCATGGCCGGGTGGGCACGCGCGCGGTTCTCGACCAGTTCGAACAGGTTGCCCGTCCGAATCGCCTGCTTGATGGTCCGGATCTCCTCGAAGGTGACGTGGAGGTTGTGCTCCGCCAGCAGTCGCTCCCGCTCCTCGTCGCCACGACTTCGGATCTCCGCGGGCGTGTGGTTCGCACAGATCGGACACGAGCAGGGGAAGTAATCGAGGTCCTCCAACTGCTCCGTCCCGCGAACCGTCAGATAGCGGTCATCGCGGGCGTACAGCGCGTACGCCGCCGAGTCGAACAGGTCACAGCCCATGGCGACCGCCAGCGCGAACATCATCGGGTGGCCAGCACCGAACAGGTGCACCGGCGCGTCCGCACCCAGTCCGCGTTTTGCCCCCGCGACCACGTCCACCATGTCGCCATAGCGGTACTCGTTCATGAGCGGGACGACCGCACCGACCGGGAACACGTCCAGCAAGGTGTCCTCCGCATGGCGGCCCGCCGCCTCGCGCAGGTCGGGATACGTCGACCCCTGTACCGGTGCATTGACGAGCATGTCGCCCACATCGACCGTCTCCGCGAGTTCCAGTCGCTCTTGGGTCGTCGCGAGTTCGTCCTCCGCCTGTTCGCGGTCCACGTCCGGCGGCGTCGGAATGTCCACCGGCGTTCCGATGTCCGAGCCGATGTCGTGTTGGAACTGCAGGATTTCCTCGGTCGTCACCGTGATTTCGCCGTATTCTGCCAACTGGAACGACCCCGAGTCCGTCATGATGGCTCCGTCGAAGTCCAGCAGTTCGTGCAGGCCGACATCGAGCGCCTCGTCGCGGAAATCCTCGCTCTTGTAGAGGATGTAGGAGTTCGTGATGAGGATTTCCGCGCCGAATTCGGATTCGAGCCGCGACGGTTCGACCGTCTGCATGTGGGGGTTGACCACCGGCAACAGCGCGGGCGTCTCCACCGTCACGCCCGCCCGTGGGACGGTGAGTTCGCCGATTCGACCCCCGCCGTCCTGGTCGCGGATCTCGAAGTTCTCTCTGCTCATTACCCGCGATTGCAAGAGCGCGTGGGTAAGGGTTGCGCTACGGGATGGACTTCGAGGTCGCTTTCTTCGGTGGGGGGATGGGGCTGTTTCCGGATGTGCACTCTGAACTGGGGTGTTTGGTAGTATTATCGAGAGCACAGCGTCTTCGAGGGAGACGTAGAAAGCCCCGTCCGTTCGCTACGATGAGTCAGAATTGATCTTGGTCGGTTTGCGATTGCAGTTGCTGAGAGACGGACTTCGTCGCAGTAGCTGTGTTCTCACGAAAAGTAGGGTCATTTCGAAGCGAGCGTGACGAAGTCTCCCTCTCAGCACCAGAAGCCGCACAAGAATCAAACCCCTCCGTTCGTAGCGAGCGGTGACCAAACCTCCATCAACTCACGAAACACCCATTTCTCACCATCATGATAGCGGGATTTTTACCCTGCGGGTCCATCCCACCGGCTATGAACGAAGCCGAACTCGCGGAAAAAATCGATCACACGGTGTTGGGACCGGAGACGATCCTCTCGGACGTGAAGAAAGTGATGAACGAAGCGGAGGAGTACGGAATGAACGCGTGTATTCCACCGTGCTACGTCGCCGAGGCGGCCGAGTACCAGCCCGACGTGACGCTCGCGACGGTCGTCGGGTTCCCGCACGGACAGCACGCGACGGATGCGAAGCGCGAGGAAGCGGTGGTCGCGTGGGACGACGGCGCGGACGAACTGGACATGGTCATCAACGTCGGACGACTGAAGGCGGGCGAATACGACGTGGTGCGGGCGGATATCGAGGACGTCGTCGCCGCCGTGCCGGTTCCGGTGAAAGTCATCATCGAGACGGCGCTCCTCACCGACGAGGAGAAACACGACGCCTGCCGGTTGGCGAAGGAGGCGGACGCGGCGTTCGTCAAGACCTCGACCGGGTTCGCCGACGGCGGCGCTGAAGTCGCGGACGTGGAACTGATGGCGGAGTACCTGCCGGTCAAAGCCAGCGGCGGTATCGGCGACTACGAAAAAGCGAAGGCCATGCTCGACGCCGGTGCGGAGCGCATCGGCGCGAGCAGCGGCGTGGAAATCGTCGAGGATTTCCGCGGATAGGTACCGCGGACCGTCCCGCTCAGTCGTCGTCGCTCGGTTGTGGGCTCGGAGTGCCCTGTCGCGCCCTGCTCATCCACCCGTCGATGTGCTCGGCGACGTAGTCCCGTCCGCCCCAACCGAACGCCACACCGGCACCGATGGCGATGGCGGCCGCGAAGCCCCACGCGAGGGCGCGGGCGAAGAGGTAGAGGATGGCCACGTCGATTCCCATCGTGTCCAGACCGATGACGATGGCGGTGAAGTACAGGAACAGTCGGGTCCCCGTAGCGAACCAATTGGTGTAGTCTGTGTGAGTCGCCGCACGGGTTCGCATGATGGCGTCGCCGATGAAGTCAGCGACCACGAATCCCAGGATGATGACCAGCAGTCCAGCGATAAGCGCTGGCAGGTACGAAACCGCCGCCGCAACCCATAGCGATAGCCTGGGGATGGCGAGCACGTTCGCCGCCGCGAGGATCGCTAGCGCATAGACGAACCACGCGGCGAGTTTACCGAACGCACCGGACACGGCGCTTTCCGTTCCGCCGAGCATCCGGCCGAGCGGTGTGTCGAGTACCATTCTGTCGAGTTCGATCCTGTCGGCGATTCGGCGGACGACGGCGGCCGCGCCGCGTCCGATCACCCAGCCGATGAGCAGGATGACGATCGCGCCGACGAGACGCGGAAGCAGTGCGATGAACCCCGAAACGGGGTCTTGGACCCATGTCGGGAGTCCACCAGCTTGTAAAAGGATGTCGTATTGTGTCATGATTTGTTCTCTCCCCACGCAGTCACGTGGTTCACACGTTGATTGGGTCACAGTCAGTTTGTTGTTGGCCGCCTAAATCGTGCGAGTAGACGGGTAACGTCGAATGAATCCGGTTACGATTCTCGTCGGCTGGTGTCCGAAAAAGGGAACGAAACCCAGAATACTGATAGAAGAAATACAATATGGGCGCGAAACGGCGTGGACGAAAGAGTCAGCCTTCGCTGTGATTTCGGTCGTCTCCGCGTGCGGGGACACGAACCATTACCATCAGATGAGAAACCGATGACAGGATTTGGGAAGGATTCAGTCCTCTCGGAGCGCGTACAGCATCGACGAAGTCTTTCCCCCCCGTGGTGGCGACGAACGGCGTTCCGTCCGCGATGACGAACGCGTTCCGGACCGAATTCTCGAACTCGCGTTTCCAGCGCTTCGCCGAACCGGGTGTCCCCGACGCCCGAGTTCTCCATCGGGGAATGTGCACGTACCACACCGTTTGCGGCACGAACGCCACCCAACCGTCGCCCTTTTGCCCGCGTAGGCGAAAGCGAGGAGTGAATGGCCCGGTATCACATCGAAACCTACGGATGCACCTCGAACCGAGGTGAGAGTCGCCAGATAGAGTCCGCGCTGCGCGACGCTGGCCACTACCGTGTCGAGGGACCAGAGGGTGCGGACGTCGCTATCATGAACACCTGCACCGTCGTCGAGAAGACGGAGCGGAACATGGTTCGCCGGGCCAAAGAACTGCAATCGGAGACGGCGGATCTCATCATCACGGGCTGTATGGCGCTCGCACAGGGCGAGGAGTTCAGAACCGAGGGCGTGGACGCCCAAATCCTCCACTGGGACGATGTTCCCACGGCCGTCACGAACGGCGAATGCCCGACACCCGGCCCCGGCGTCGAACCCGTGCTGGACGGCGTCGTCGGCATCCTTCCCATCGCCCGCGGGTGCATGTCGAACTGTTCGTACTGCATCACGAAGCACGCGACGGGCAGGATCGAATCGCCGTCCGTCGAGGAGAACGTCGAGAAGGCCCGGGCGCTCGTCCACGCGGGCGCGAAGGAACTCCGGATCACTGGACAGGACACCGGCGTCTACGGGTGGGACCAAGGCGAGCGGAAACTCCACGTCCTGCTCGACCGCATCTGCAACGAGATCGAGGGCGACTTCCGGGTTCGGGTCGGCATGGCCAACCCGAAGGGCGTCCACGGCATCCGCGAGGAACTCGCGCAGGTGTTCGCCGAGAACGATGAACTGTACAACTTCATCCACGCGCCGGTGCAGTCCGGGTCGAACGACGTGCTCGGCGACATGCGCCGTCAGCATCAGGTCGAGGAGTACGTCGAAATCGTCGAGACGTTCGACGAGTATCTGGACTACTGGACACTCTCGACGGACTTCATCGTCGGCTTCCCCACCGAAACCGACGAGGACCACGAACAGAGCATGGCGCTTCTGCGAGAAACACGACCCGAGAAGCTCAACGTCACCCGGTTCTCCAAGCGACCGGGAACCGACGCCGCGGACATGAAGGGTCTCGGCGGGACGATCAAGAAGGAGCGCTCCAAGGAGATGTCCGAACTCAAGATGGACATCGTCGGCGCGGCCTACGACGACATGGTCGGCACCGAAAAGCGCGTGATGGTCGTGGAGGAAGGCACCGGCGACTCCGTGAAATGCCGGGACGGAGCCTACCGACAGATCATCGTCCAACACGCCTCCGAGCACGGCATCGAACCCGGCGACTTCCTCGACGTGGAAGTGACGAGCCACCAGACCGTCTACGCGTTCGGCAAACCGGTCTGAAACGTCGATAGCGGGGGGTTGGAGAGTTCTCTATCGTGTTCTTCGAGTGAGCGCGTTTTGTTTTCCCGCGATTTCAGTAGCGACTCCGATACCGGTCCAGAAATCACCTACCCGGTCACGCGAGCGAGGCGGCCATTCGGTGTCGGTACGACGGCGACAGCGCCGAGTGGTCGCTCCCCGACGACGCGGTGGCGAAACTCTCCAAGCCTGCTCCGAAGTTCGAACTCCAGACGTTCGACGCGACGATGGAAGGTTCGAACGCGAAGCTCACGTT
>NZ_JBAWAC010000650.1:0-2749 GCF_049589095.1 Haladaptatus sp.
GGGATGATCCGCTTTGTCAGCTGATCGGATTGAGACGGTACAGAAACGCACACAGGCCGAACAATTTTCCTTCGACGTCGATTCCCCCGGACTCATCGACGTCACCAACGAGAGCCACGCGAACCCCGCAGCCCACCAGTACACTGTCTCCATCGACGACGTGACCAAGGACCTGATGGCCTGCACGTGCCCGCATCACGTCCACCGCACCGCATTCTGCAAACACATGGCCGCCGTCGAAACCGCAACCGACGACGGGACGCTCGACGCCTTCCCCTCCGAGGACGACGAGAAGACGCCGACGCGTGCGTGACTGGCCCGCACATCGGCGTATCCCCGGCCGTATCTTCGGTGTCACTGTTGTCGCCTGTTGTGTCCTCACGGAAAAAGTTAGCAGTGAACTCACCAATGTTCGTCTTCGGCGCGCGCAACGTGGATAGTGACTCAAAGCAAGAAGCCAACGACCAACGTCCGGACCGTGGTGTCCCCGAGTGATCTCATCGACTCGCCTTTCGAGGCGGGGCTAGTTAAACTCGTTCTCCCATCGCAGCCGTAAGGTTCGTCACCCATCGAAGTTTTGTTCGCCCGAAATCCGGTCAGCGACATTCTTCTCCGTGCGGAGCCTACCTGGCGTGTCATGCCGTACGAAACGTGCAATGGTGCGAGTCTCTACTTCGAGGACGAGGGGACGGCACGCCGATCGTCTTCCTCCCCGGTGTGATGACCGGAGTTCGATTCTTCGTACACCAGCTCGCGGACCTCTCGCCCGACCACAGAATCGTCGCGCTCGATTACCGGGGACACGGGCGCTCAGAGAAAACGGAGACCGGTCACACAGTACCGGGTTATGCCGACGATCTCCGGACCTTCCTCGACCGCCGCAACTTCAACAACGTCGTCCTGGTTGGCTGGTCGATGGGCGCGCTGGTCGCGTGGGAATACGTTGACCGGTTCGGAACCGACCGACTGCGGGGGCTCGTAGACGTCGACATGTCGGCCTCGGCGTTCGCGTGGGACGACTACGAGCACGGAAATAACGACCTGGCGCGACTGTCTGGGACCCTTGAACTCGTCCAGATTGACCATGCCGCGCTGATCGAGGGCCTCATTGAGGCGGCGTTCAAGGAACCACCATCTCCCCAGACACGAACTCTCGTGCTCGACGAACTGACCCGCACGCCGCCGCCAGTGAAGAGCGCCATCCTCTTCGACTACACAGTGCGCGACTACCGGGATGCACTCCCCGAAATCAACCTGCCGACGCTCGTCTGCGCCGGGGCAGACGAGAAGTGGCGAACCGTCGCGTCGGTCCGCGACGTTGCGGACCGGATCCCGAATGCCGATTTCGAATTGTTCGAAAACAGCGGCCACTGCATCACGCTGGAGGAACCCGAACGGTTCAACCGCTCGCTCGCGACGTTCGTCGACGGGTTATGAGATCGGCGGCAAGGCTCCATAGGTTGCTCCAGTTCGGCGGGCGACCTAACCTCAGTACCTCACAAAGAATCCTCGGCTAACTGTTTCTGAAGCCTGAGTTCTGCATATTAGATGCGGACGCAACGATTGAGGGGTCAGCCATACTCAAATTCACACTTACTAATACAACGAAGGAGACTCTTCGTATTCGGAACTACGGTATTTGACCACTTGGAATTCTATCATTAGACGAGTCTTTGTCCTCGAATCGATCACCCTCGATAAAGATGTACTCACAATCGACTGACAACCACAAGGAGATTCTGACTGTCGGTCTCTCGAACCACTTGACCCCGAGGCACTTCACCGTTTCAGCCGAATTTTGAAGACACTTGAACGCGACAATCAGGTCATAGGTGACGCGCAATGATTCACACAGAAAAAAAGAAGGACCACTGGCTGGCTGGTGAAGCATACACTGTCGGAGTTGACGAGGATCCGACATGAAACTCGAAACCATCAAGGGACGCGACGTCCACACTGGGGAGATGATCGGCTCAACCGTCGAGCGTCGCGAAGACCCTCGCCTCATCACTGGCGACGCCGAATATGTCGACGACATTCAGTATCCACGGATGGGCCACTTGGCGATCAAGCGCAGTCAGTATGGCCACGCTCGGATAACGAACATTGAGACGAGCGGCGCTGAAGCCATCGAGGGTGTGCTTGCAGTCTACACCGCCGCTGATATTGAGTCGTCGGGTGTCCCCGGGACGCTCGCATTCTCACCGGCCGACGCGGCGCCCGACCATTTCATGATGGCGAAGGACAAGGTCGTCTACCAAGGCGAACCCGTGGCCGCAGTTGTCGCGGAGGACCGCTACACCGCACGGGATGCAGTCGATGCGATCGACGTCGACTACGACCGCCTCGAGGCGGTGGTAGATTCGATTGAGGCGGCCGACGACGACGCGCCAGTGCTCCACGAGGACCTCGGGACCAACGTCGGAATCGACTGGGAGACCGGTGACGAGGCCGAAGTCGAGGCAATCCTCGACGAGGCAGACAATATCGTCGAACTTGAATTCACGAATCAGGAGTTGATCCCGACCGCGATGGAGCCCCGCGCAACGGTGGCAAGGTATCAGTCCTCGAGCCAGGAGCTCGTAGTCGAGATGACGTCGCAAAACCCCCATAATCACCGAGACCACCTCGCAGACGCGCTCGACCTCCCGCAGAACAAGGTCAGGGTGCGGTCACCCGACGTGGGGGGTGGGTTCGGTGCCAAAATCCACCACTACTCCGATGAGACGATCACCGCATGGTGTGCGAT
>NZ_JBAWAC010000651.1:0-8063 GCF_049589095.1 Haladaptatus sp.
TAGTCGTCCTCATCGTGACTGTCGTCGTTGTCGTCGTTGTCGCCGTTGTCGCCGTTGTCGCCGTTGTCGCCGTTGTCGCCGTTGTCGTACCGCCTCGATGACGCCGATTCGCCGCCGAAATCCCGTAGGTCACCCTCCCTATCGGCGTCGGGAGAGTCCGATTCGCCGTCCAAGCCCTCGTCCTTCTCCGCGTCGGTCATTACGTTATGTGACCGAGTGGCATAAAGATAAAGCTACCGACCTCGAACCGAGTGAATTGTGTGAAATCCTCGTTTGTCCGGAACGAGAACGTGTTTTCAGGGATTGTAATCGTATAGCCCCCCACCCCCCATACCGAGTGAAATGAGGTTCGGAGGGGTGAAGGGGAATGACGGTTGCACGGGGAGGAGTATATAAAAGACGAGCGGTGGTAGCATCGTCTCTTTGTAAATTGTTCCTAGAACACTTCTTCTAGTTGTTTAGGAAGTAACCTAGTTGTGTTGTTTACCTATATAGTAAAATATATAATATACGCGAAAGAGGAGCGGGAAAGACGCCGCTAGAGAACCGTTCTCACCTTCCGCTTTCACGTTGTCTCCATACCGTTTACCGTCGTCTTTCACTCGGTTCGAGGGGTGTCCGCCGCTTGTCAGCCAAACGTCTGACGCCATTCGAGGGGGGGACCCCTTCGAACCATTTCACTCGGTTTGAGGGGTGGGGGTGCTCGTTCTTCCCATTCGTTCGTGTATTTCCGAATTCACTCGGTGTCCGGTGTCCCCCCGTTGTCTGCCATTCACTCGGTTTGAGGGGTGGGGCCTGACTGATTTGATCGAGTCCACCCTATCGATTTTTCATACGCCACGGCGTGCGATAGACCATGCCAACCGATCTACTGTTGCCCCAGGTGACCACCCTCGATCACACCGAGATTAGCGTCCGTGCCGAGTCGCTCGGCTACGACGGCCTCTGGCTCGGCGAACTCTGGGGAACGAGTTCGGTCGTCCAACTCACCGACATCGCAGCCCACACCGACACCGTCGAGCTTGGAACGGCGATCGTCAACGTCTTCTCGCGGACGCCCGCCGTACTGGCGATGACCGCGGCGACGCTCGACGAAGTCTCCGACGGTCGATTTCGACTCGGCGTCGGGACGTCGACGAAAAAAGCCATCGAGGACCTTCACGGGATGAAATGGGACGATCCCAATCCGGTTCGACGGGCGCACGAAACCATCGAACTGACCTCGAAATTCCTCGGAGAGGACGGCCGTGTCGAATACGACGGGGAAATCTTCACCGTTCGGGATTTCCCGTCACTGGACGCCGACGTACCCATCTACCACGCCGCGCTCGGGCGGGCGAACCGTCGGGTCGTCGCACGGCTCTGTGACGGCTGGATTCCGCACAACATCCCGTTTCCGGACCTCGATGAGGCGTTCTCGTACATCGCCGACCAAGCCGAGGCGGCCGGTCGTGACGACGCCATCGACGTTGCACCGTACGTACCCGCCGCCGTCAGTGACGACGTTGCGGCGGCCAAGGACGCCATCCGGGGTCACGTCGCCTACTACGTCGGCAACGGTCGCGGCTACGAGCAGGCGGTCGCCCAGCGGTTCCCGACGGACGCCTCGGCGGTCGCCGAGGCGTGGCGGAACGGTGATCGCGAGGCTGCCGCCGCGAACGTCACCAATGAAATGGTCGAGGCGCTCGGAGTCGCAGGAACACCGGAACGGGCCCGAGAGCAGTTCCGAGCGGTCAGCGAAATCGACTGCATCACGCGACCGATAGTGACGATTCCGAGCAACGCCGACGAAGGAATGGTCGAACGGACCATCGACGCCTTGGCACCGTCGAGTTACTGACTTTCCGTACCACGGAAACGCGCACCCGGTTGTCCGAGGTACGGACCGGGTTGCTATTTCGCCGATCTGGATTTTCGGCACGGAGATGGAAATCGGGTCGCTACCGGGACAAATGATACCGAGTCCGCCGATTGAAATCGGACAACTGCAGAGCTATTGGTAGTGTATAAATCACATGTTGCGATACAAAGACAGCCATTCGGAGGAAAAGATACGAATATAAGGGATAAAGCAGTCGCCCTCGAATCGTTTCGGACGAGCCACTAAGGGGTGGTGATCTTCATAGCGGAAACGAACAGGGCCAACTAACCGATGCAGACTGTACCGAATCTCCCTGCCTCGTTTCTACGACAGTCATCACCGGCAATTGCGCAATCATCGTTGTATTACACAGCTACTCTTGTAATCGATATCACGGTAGCCGATGTGTGCAAGATCGAGATGTTACAGTAATCTCTCGACTTTCCAGCATATATCCCAAAATTATTTACTCACTCTTTCTGTCGTACAGGACGATGGCACAACTGGAGGACGTCTCGACGGCCGCGCTTCGGGAGGCACTGCAGGACGCGGACGACGCCACCACCACGAAACGGATCATGGCCGCGATCGCGTACAAACAGGGCGTCTCACAGACGGAGTTGGCCGACTGGTACGGCCTCTCCCGCAAGACCATTTATAACTGGCTGCAACGATTCGAGGAGGAGTCCATCCGGAACGCGGCCAGCGACAAGCCTCGTTCCGGTCGGCCGCCGAAGCTCGGGGGGGAAGAACGGGACGAACTCCTTCGGTTGCTACGGAACTCCCCCAAAGCGGCCGGTTACGACGCAGAGGAGTGGAACATCCCGCTCGTCCAGCGTCTCGTGGCGGAGCAGTTCGACATCGCGTATTCGCGCACCAGTGCGTATCGAATCCTGTCCTCTGTGAGTAATTAATTTTTGAACTCATATCGTAGTGAACTCTTCACCGGAGTCGGGAAGGTATTCCAGAACGCTTCGATGAGCATCGACCTCGCTGATCGTCGTTTGAAGCGCATCGACGACGGTCACGATGTCGCGGTTGAGTTCGTGCTCGCGGTACCTACCCCAGTCCCCATGCGCTCTGAATCGTCAAGATTGACCCGTCGATGAGATACGTTCGTCATCGAGACTGACTCGCTGCTTAAACTGCGGGTTGTCGTCGATGCGATAGCGTCGGGCAATCGTGAGCGGTCGGATGTCCGTTATCGAGCCAAAATTCGACCGCCTACGTCGAGAATGGGGATACGGCGGACCCCACAATTTCCAGTAAAGGTTCAAGACGATACGGACGGACACACCCCACCGTTTCCAGTATCGCGGCGGGATCTAAAAATCGGGATACGGTGGTACGACGGTTGGTAAGGAATTCTTTCGACACCCGCCGATTACCGTTGCCGTATCTCCATTTCTACCATCGAGTTCGTGCCGAGTTCATGTCCGGCTATTAGTGGAAACGGTGGGGTCCGATCACGGTCTGGCTGGAGGGGAACGTCCGCCGAAGCGGTTACCGATCCGCAAGCAGCGCCTCGATCCGCTCCGTTCCGTCCTCGACGTAGCCGCCGTGAAAGCAGACCGCGTGGTCGATGTCGTGGGTCGCAATCGTTTCGACGCTCCCCCACGCCGTTTCCATCTCGGGGGTTGCGCCTTCGCGTGGGCCGACGAGTTCTCCCTCGGGCGCGTTTAGCGCGTCGGCCGTGACCAACAACTCCTCGTCGGGGAAGTAACAGGAGACGTGCCCTGGTGTGTGTCCGGGTGTGTGGATAATCTCCATCGGCCCGGCGTCGGTCGTGAACGTCTCGTCACCGGTAAGACGGACATCGATCGTCGTCGGATCGATCGCCATGGGGCGTTCCTCGCTCGATTTCAGCAGTTCCTTTTCGCCCTCGATGTACGGCGCGTCCGCTTCGTGTGCGAACACGACGGCGTCGGTTCGTTCGACGACCGCCGCGAGACAGCCAGCGTGGTCGATATCCTGATGCGTGAGGACGACCGCCCACGTGTCGTCGAGGTCCAGCCCTTCGTCATCGAGCGCACCGGTGAGGTCATCGATACCGTCAGGCATCCCGACGTCGAGAAGGAGGAGGCCACGCGGCGTCTCGACGGCCGTCGGGGTGAGCGTCATCTCTCGGTCGCCGACCGAGACATCTATCGGAAGATCGTACACTCCGTTTGGAAGCGCCATACCCGTGATTGTCCAGCAACTTGCTTGAACCCCATCGCTTCCGGCCAGCGCTTCCCCTTTCCCGGTTCACGTTCGTCACCGTTCTCCGATTCACGTCCATCGCTGTTCCCGTCTCACGTTCGTCACCGCTCTCCGACATGGTTCTGCGTTATTCCCGACCACAGGTCACGCAGTTCGGCAATTCCCGGAGAGCCATCGGCGATCCAGACGCCGAGCGCGATCCCGGCGAGCGCGAACTGAAGGAGGACGAACGGGGTCAGGCCGAAGTTCGCGAAATGAGCGGAGAAGCTCTTTGACGTCTCGTACGACGGGGGGGAAAGGACGGGCCACAGCAGGAAGCTCACGTCCGCGAGTCTCCCTTGCAGAAGCGGATGCACGGAATCCATCGCGAGGTGACTCAGGTAGCCGATGGCGAACGCACCCAGCGGAATCCGCCTTTCGGATCGACGAGCGCCGATCCACAGCAGTCCGAGGAGCAGTGTGGCTGTCAACAGGGAGTGCGTTAACGTTCGTCCGGTCGGAAGTACGGCAAACGTCCACGCGAGCGGTTTGTCGACCAAATCCGGAAACTGCGTGCCGAACGCGACTGCGACCGTTCCGACTGCGGACGGTGAACGGTCATCGGCTCGGCACCAGAACGAATACAGGAGATAGCCGACGGCGAGGTGTCCCCATGGCCACATGCTTTCCCCTTTTTCGACGACCGTGTTAGGAACTTCGGCTTCCAACCGAACGTTCGGCGAACGTATCGAGCGTATCGTCGCGGCGTATCGTGAGGAACAGTCCGATTGATGGTCGATACTGCTGACGTGGGCGATGTCCCGAACGCCGCAGATACGAACGATGTCGCTTTCGGAAGAATCGGAAACCGCCCACTTCCGTTTATTATGACGGCCGGAATACACACTTTCATATGATTCACGATGCTCGCGTCCTGCAACCACAGTTCGTTCCCGAAGAGGTCGAGCATCGAAACGAGGAAATCAACACGTTATCGAACACGCTCAAACCCATCATGGACGGGCAGAACGGCGAAACCTCGCTCCTGTTGGGCCCATCGGGCGCGGGAAAGACCTGTATCGCCAAGTTCACCACCGACCGGTTGCGCGAGAACGTCCTCGACATCAACCGACAGTACGTCAACTGTTGGCAGGATTACACGCGGTTTCAGGTGCTCTATCGGATCCTCGAAGGCATCGGCCGAACCGTCAACATCCACCGTCGCTCGACGCCGAAGGACGAACTCCTCGACCGCCTCCAGCGGTACGACGGGCCGCAGTTCGTCGTCATCCTGGATGAAGTCGACCAACTCGAAGACAAGAGCGTTCTCTACGATCTGTATCGAATGCCGACGATTTCGATGGTACTCATCACGAATCACGAGGACGAACTGTTTTCACACCTCGACGGTCGCTTGGCGAGTCGGCTTCGGACGTGCGTTCGGGTTCCGTTCGAGAAGTACCACCTCGACGAACTCGTCTCGATCCTCCGTGCCCGCGCCCAGTGGGGACTTTCGGAAGACGCAATCGGAAACCGCCAACTCGAACTGATCGCCGACGCGGCGGCGGGCGACGCACGGATCGCGATCGGGATCCTCAGGAATGCGGCACGTCGCGCCGAGCAGGGCGACGCCGACCACATCACGGTCGATATCGTCCGGGAAGCGATACCGAACGGACGCCACGAAGTCCGGCAGAAAACCATCGACCAACTCAACTCCCATCAACGCGCCCTCTACGACATTTTGGACGAAACCGGTGAACTCGCGCCGGGCGACCTGTACGATGCGTACCGGGAGCGCGTCGAGAACCCGAAGACGAACCGAACGGTTCGGAACCACCTCTCGAAGATGGAACACTATCGGCTCGTCGTCGCCGAGGGAAAGAACCGAGCGCGGACCTATCGACTGCGCTGATAGCGAGTTTCGGAAGCGTCGGAAACAACCCGGTCTTGCCTATGGTTCCGGCGGCGGATAGAGTAATTGTGATGACAGCACAGCACGAATCGACGGTTTCGCCCCTCGAAAATGGAATCGACGCCACGCGCTACGAGGTGGCTCACGGAATCGAGGTGCGTCCATGAGTCGAACGACTACGACGTACCGAGACCTGCTCCGCGCAATGGAAAGCCGCTGGACGCCGTATCGACGCGGTCTCCGGCGTGACGACCAACTGGTGTTCGATCGGCTCTTCGAGTTCGCACGCGCACACGCCGACGCGAGCGGGTTCCAACACCCCCACCAACATCCCCAACCCGTGGAGATTCCCGCACTGTTCTCCATGCTCCTCGAACAGCAACGACAGATCGACGACCTCGAAGACCGACTCGACCACCTGGAGCGTGATCTGAGCGACGTGGAATGACCGCGCATCCCATGGACGGGTTTATGATCGCGGCATCCCGTTTTTTTTACTGCTTGGTGCCGAGCGCCGTTTACTTCGAACGACGCTCGGCGTACGAGCGCGAAACAATGACCGAATTTGACACTGACACGCCGTGGCTCCCGGCTGACGCGGGACCGGAGTTCGACCCGCTCGAACACTTCGACGCTCTTCCGGACGGGAACACCCCACTGGTCGTCACGCCGCGCGGCGGCACACGCGAAGTCGGACGGAGTTGCTACCAGGTCGATACGGAACACGCGACGTACCTCGTCGATTGTGGTCTGCGCCAAGGGTCCGGCGAGACGTTTCCCGATTTCCGGGGACTCTCGCTCGAAGGGGTGGACGCCGTGTTCCTCACGCACGCACACATCGACCACTGCGGTGGGCTCCCCGTCCTCGAAGCGAACGGGCTGTTGGACGACGACGCGCCGATCCTGGCCACGCCGCCGACCATCGCCCTCGCAAAGCTCCTCCTCGAAGATTCGCTCCACATCCACAGGCGTGAGACACAGCGCCCCGGCACCGAACAGCGGTTCGACCGGCAACACGTCGATGCGGTCTTCGAACGCTTCGAACCGGTGGACTACGGCGGAGGCCGCGTCGAGCCGTTCGCCCCGACGCCCGACGAGGAACCGCTGGTCTTCCAGTACGGGAACGCGGGCCATCTCCTCGGTTCGTCGTGGCTCATGCTCCAAACGGGAGGCTACCGAGTTGTCTTCTCGGGGGATATCGGCGGGCGTGCGACCCATCTACCGGACGTCCAGTCGCCGCCCGGTGCGGACGTTCTCCTGACGGAGTCCACGTACGGCAGCCAGCACAGTCACACGTCGATGCACGACGCGCGGTCGGGACTGTTCGCCGCCGTCGCGCAGGCTGTCGAAAACCGTCAACCCGTTCTCATCCCGACGTTCGCGGTCGGCCGGGCACAGCTCCTTCAACTGCTGTTCAAGGAGCGGTTTACGTCGCATCCGGGCGACATCGGCTCACGGGTACAACTCGTCGTGGACGGGATGGCCCAGGACGCGACTGAAATCTATCACGAGTACGTGTTGGACGACACCTACATGGACGAATCCATCGTCAACCGCGCGAAAAACAGCGGGCAGGACCGCCCCTTCCTTCCGGACGGTGCCGGGTTTCCGCGGAACGACGAGGAGCGACGGGAACTGCTCACCGATACGGACCCGCTGTCGGGAGGGACCGTCCCCGTCGTCATCGCGCCCTCCGGGATGCTGACCGGCGGGCATTCCCCGCGGTATCTCGTCGAGTTCGCGGCCCGGTTCGAGGACGCGAAGGTGTTCCTCACCGGCTATCAGTCGAAGGGGACGACCGGGCGGACGCTTCAAAACTACCTCGACGCCGGGGAGGACGAAGTGACGACCACGCCGGACGCGACGCCGTTCGGGACGGACTGGCCGAGTTCCGATTCCGTGGCGTGGACGCGCGTCGAGACCGACGACGGATTCGAGCGGACCACCCGAGCGACCGTTCCGACGGAATGGGTCGAAACGGTGGACGGCCTCAGCGCCCATGCCGCACAATCCGGCTTGTTGAAGTTCGCCAGGGCCGTCGAACCGTCGACGGTGGCGATGATTCACGGTCCCGACTACGCACAGGACCACCTCGCCCGTCACTTC
>NZ_JBAWAC010000652.1:0-1769 GCF_049589095.1 Haladaptatus sp.
CAGGCCAGCGGGCGCTCCTGCCAGCGTTCGTGCGGCACGGCGATGACGGCCGCTTCGACCACGTCCTCGTGGGCCATCAACTCGTTTTCGAGGTCGATGATAGAGATCCACTCGCCGCCGCTCTTGATGACGTCCTTCGTGCGGTCCACGATCTCGATGTACCCTTCCGAATCGACGTTGGCGATATCGCCGGTCTTCAACCAGTCTCCCTCGAAATCGGCTTTGTTCGCGTCCGGGCGGTTGTAGTACTCGTCCACGACGGACGGTCCACGGACGAACAGTTCGCCGACCGACTGGCCGTCCCACGGCACCTCCTCTCCGTCGTCACCGACCACCTTCATCTCCAAGCCCGGCGAGAGCAATCCCTGTTTAGCACGAATGCCGTAGCGTTCCTCGTCGTTCAAGTTCGTCATCATGGCCTTCGGCCGGGAGACGCTCGCAATGCTCATCGTCTCGGTCATCCCCCACGCGTGCTCGATGGTCACGTCGTACTCCTCCTGATACCGCTGCATGACGCCTTTGGGCGCGGCGCTCCCACCCACGACGATTCGGTTGAGGCTGGAGATGTCGGCGTCGTGCGTGTCGAGATAGTCGAGCATGTCGATCCAAACGGTCGGAACGCCAGCCGTGAGCGTCACGCCTTCCGTCTCGATGAGGTTCACGAGGACCTCCGTCGATGGCTGTGTCCCGGGATACACCTGTTTCGCGCCCGCCATCGTCATCGTGTACGGGAACTCCCACGAGTTGACGTGGAACATCGGCACCACCGGCATCACGGTGTCACTCTCCTCGATACCGATGGCCGACGGGGTCAGCACCATCATGGCGTGGACGTAGATCATCTCGTGGCTGTACTCCACGCCCTTCGGTTTCCCGGTGGTTCCCGACGTGTAACACATCCCGGCCGGTTGGTCGCCCGAGAGGTCGGGCCACGCGAACTCGGTCGAGTCGTGATTTTCGAGCAGTTCCTCGTACGAGTGGGCCGGGAGGTCGGTGTCCGGAACGTCGTCGGCCATGACGACGACTTCCTCGACATGGGGCAGCGAATCCCACAGGCGCTCGACGGTTTCGAACGGGTCGCCGGGGTCCACGAGCAACACCTCGTCGGCGGCGTCGTTCAGGATGTATTCGACGTGGTCGTCCCCGAGCAGGACGTTGACGGTGTGAAGTTGTGCGCCCATGAGCGGAACGGCGTAGTACGCCTCGAAGTGACGGGAGTGGTTCCACCCGAAGGTTCCCACTCGCGTCCCCGATTCGACGCCGAGCGCGTCCAGCGCGCTAGCGAGTGCCTGTACTCGCTCGCCGAACTCGCGGTACGTGTAGCGGTGTGTTCCGGCGGGTGTACGGGAGACGATCTCCTGTTCCGGGAACAGCTTCGTGGCCCGCCAGAAGAACGGGCGTATGGTCAGATCGAATGTCATGTGTTGTGAGTCGCAAGGTACGGTCGGCACGTGATGAACGCGGAGTCGCCGACCGGATCGTCCGCCGAACCCAACGCACGCATCAATCAAAAATTATCGTGATGGTTTCGGCGCTCACCCGCGCGTCGCGACGCGTGAGCGAATTGCTCACTCCCGACCCTCCAGATGGAACTTCTGTACTTTCCCGGTCGTCGTCCGCGGCAGTTCGTCCACGAACTCGACTTCGCGGGGATGTTTGTACGCCGCGAGTCGGTCGAGACAGAACTCCCGAACCTCCTCCGGCGTCGCGTCCGCATCCGGCGAGGGCACGACGAAGGCTTTGACGGTCTCGTTGCGGCGGTCGTCGGG
>NZ_JBAWAC010000653.1:0-9352 GCF_049589095.1 Haladaptatus sp.
GATGGGACCGCGGCCGAACGGATCGTGGAGGTGCTTTCCGATGTTACCCGGCTATGAATTCGAACTGTGTTTGACCCACGACGTTGATAGACCCTACAAACGACTGCAAGCCCCGTACTACGCGCTCAAGGACCGGAATTTGGGTCATCTCTCGGCGCTCGCCCCCGGTGTCAATCCGTGGTGGCAGTTCGAGGAGATCATGGAACTGGAGGATTCCCTGGGCGTTCGATCGGCGTTCTACTTCCTGCAGGAGGAATCGATCTTCCAGAAGCCGCCGAACGAGTGGTTCACGCCGCGCTACTGGATCGAACACCTCGGTCGCTACGACCTGTTCGACACGGCCATCCTGGACGTGCTCCACGAGTTGGACGACGGGGGCTGGGAGGTCGGACTCCACGGCTCCTACGATTCCTACGACGATCCGGATACCCTTCGCGAGCAGAAGACAGCGCTGGAGGCCGCCCTCGGCCACCGGGTCCGCGGCGGTCGTCAACACCATCTGAACCGCGGTGATTCCACCTGGAAACACCACCGCGACATCGGATTGGAGTACGATGCGTCCCTCGGGTCGAGTTCGACTTACGGCTTCCAGCACGGCTACGGCGTGCAGCGTCCGTTCGATGACGACTTCATCATCTTCCCGCTCACCATGATGGACATCGCCATCCCCGACCCCGGAGACGATTTCGAGGCGGCGTGGGCGGCCTGCGAGGAACTGCTAGCCGAAGCCGCCGAGAACGACGCCGTGATGACCGTCCTCTGGCACCCCCGCCTGTTCTCCGACGAGTTCCCCGGCCACCGCCGCCTCTACCGCCGCCTCATCGAGTCAGCCCTCGACCGCGGCGCGTGGATCGGCCCCCCGGGTGACCTCGCTGATCGGGTCGGAACCGTCTCGCGGACCTCGACGAGTCGCGCGAGCATGCACAGTAAATAACGCGTTCCCGGCGATTTTCGTACGCGACAGTGATACGGTCCTGATGGTTTCTCGCTCCGGAGACTGCGACGTTTGAGCTGACACGACATCCTCCGAGACCAAGTTTTTGTAGGCCGATAGATGTTCGATACGAGAGATTTTGCTATCCCTGTGACTACGTATACCGTGCGGCAACGAGACCGCAACCAAATCCACATCGTAGCGGGTGTGGCGAGGACTTCCAACGCTTCCATCGTAGTCACTGCGTTCTCGGAAGAATTCGGTGCCGTGTCGTCGTTACCACCGTGCATAGAGAAATATATTCGAATATTCGTCTCCGTATCGAATAGCCGGATATCTTCGGATCAGTAGCTCAAACGCTCGAATTTCGCTCGAATCCGATCCGATCTCGTTGTAACCGTCGGAGTAGACACCGCCTGAACCCCTTTCGGTCGATCGTTCGTCGCGGCAGGCGGGGGATAACAAAGTGAAAACCGCCGCTATCAGCGGACGAGACGAACGAATGAGAGTCGAACGTTTATCTATCGAAGAGTGGGCTGACGCGCTCCCCAACGACGGGTTCGAGGTGTTTCACCGTCCGGCGGCGCTCGCGGCGATCGAGCGGCACGCACCGGGCGAACTCCGGTTGTACGGGGGCTTCAAGGGACAACAAGCTATCGCCCTGCTTCCCGTCGTCGTCCGGAACGGGCCGCTCGGAACCGCCGCGTTCTCGCCACCGCCAGGGATGGGGATTCCGCGGCTGGGACCGATCATGATGCCGACGAGTCCGAAACGACGGAAGCAGGAGAAGGTCAACCGCGAGTTCACCGAGACGGTGCTCGGCCGGATCCGAACCGACTACACGGCGCGACTCGCCGAGGTCGGCTTCGATTCGCCGGTCGCACAGCGTGTGGGTGAACAGATGGAGTCCGGGCTGACCCTGTTCCGCATGCTCTGTGGCACCGACTACGGCGACCCGCGACCATACTCGTGGGGGGACCTGAGCGTCGAACCGTACTTCACCTACGAACTGGACCTCGCATCGACCACGGCCGACGCCGTGAAGAAATCCTTCAGCAAGAGCCTCCGCCGGGAGATTCGCGACGCCGAGGACCTCGACGTGACCGTCACCCGCGAGGGAATCGACGGGGCGCGCGACGTGTTCGAGCACACCGTGGAACGGTACGACGAACAGGACGAGACGCTCGGCCTCTCGTGGGAGTACGTTCGGGACCTCTGGGAGGGGCTCGACGACGCCGCACAAACCTACGTCGCTCGGGACGACGAGGGGAACTACCTGACCGGGATCACCGCGCTCTACTCGAACGACGCGGCGTACTTCTGGCAGGGCGGTGCCCGCTCGGTGTACGAGGGGACGAGCGTGAACAGCCTCGTCCACTGGAACATCATTCAGGACATCGTCGAGGAACCGCCGGTCGAGTCGGTGACGAGGTACGACCTGATGGGAGCCAACACGGAGCGGCTCTGTCGATACAAGGCGAAGTTCGGGGCGGACCTGGTCCCGTACTATCTGGTCGAATCGAACGGGACGACGATGAGCGCCGCGAAACGGGCTTACCAGTTCGTGAGGGGATGAGAATGCGATACCTCTTCTTCACCAACACGCCCGCGCACGTCCACCTCTATCGCCACGCGATAGAGCGACTGCAAGCCGAGGGCCACGACGTGCTCGTCCTCGGCCGGGATTACGGCTGTACCCATGCACTGTTGGACTATCACGACCTGCCGTATCGAATCTACGGCAAGTGCGAGACGACGATGTTCTCGCTCTTCCGCGAACTGCCGGGGCAGTACCTCGAAATTTTCCGGCAGACGCGCCGCTACGATCCGGATCTCATCTTCGGCGTCGGCTCGTACGCCGCTCACGCCGGGGCGATGTCGCGCACGCCGGTCGTCGTCGTCGCCGACTCGGAACCGACGACGTTCGACCACGTCGCGTCCCGCCCCTTCGTGGACACGTTCCTCACGCCGCACACCTTCGGCAAGGACCTCGGCGCGAACCACTACGAGTTCCGCGGCTTCAAGGAACTCGCCTATCTCCACCCGGACGTGTACGAACCCGACCCGACGATTCGGGACCGACTCGGCGTCGAGCCGGACGAGGAGTACGCCATCGTCCGATTCAACGCGTTCGGCTCGCACCACGACGTGGGACACTCGGGATTCTCGCCTGAAAAGCGTCGGAAACTCATCGCCGCGCTCTCCGAACACGTCACCGTGTTCGTCTCCGACGAGGGCGGCAACCCGGCCCCGGGCGACTCCTACGAGTTCGACCTCCATCCAGCCCTGCTCCACGACGCGCTGGCCGAAGCGTCCCTGCTCGTCGCCGACACCCAGACGATGGTGACGGAGGCGGCCCTCCTCGGAACTCCGGCGATCCGGTCGAACTCCTTCGTCGGCGAGTCGGACATGGGCAACTTCATCGAACTCGAACGCGAGGGGCTCATCCACAACTTCCGGGAGTTCGACGACGTGCTCTCGCAGGCGCTCACCTCCATCTCGGACGACTCGGCAAAACGTCGTCTCCGCGAGCGACGGGACGAGTATCTCTCAGACAAGGTGAACCTCACCGACGTCATCGTGGACGTGGCGAGAACGGCCGTGGTCCCACAGCAACGTATCGAACGAACGGTCGCGGTGTCGCACCGATAGCGAATCCGGTTTTTCGTACTTTTTCGTACCCGGCCGCTTCGAACCCGTCGCCGACCGTCTCACGACGCTCGTCGTGTGAATCGTCCGAAGATGATGATTTTCTCCGCCGACTCGTGGGACGAATCGCAACGTTCGGGGGCGAAATTGGGCAATTTTCGGTACGCCGAACCTGCCTCCGGGAAAGCCACGGATAACAAAGGCCGACACTCCCCTCGGGTTCAGCAACGTGTCGAGAGGAACCTCACAGCCGAGCGCCAGCGTCCAGCAGCGACCGCTGCGGGTGCTGAACCTCGTGACGAACGTCGAAGCCCGATTTTACAACGAACAACTACGGGTTCTCGAAGCGCGCGGCGTCCACGAAGAGACACTCGCGCCGCCCGGAACCCATCGTACCCACGAATCGGTCACCGAACGACGGCCGACCGACTACCTCCGATTTTTCCCGACAGTCCTCAAAAACTCCCTCGACGGCTACGACCTGGTTCACGCGAACTACGGACTCACGGCACCGATGGCGCTGGCACAGGTTCGGTTGCCGGTCGTTCTCTCGCTGTGGGGGTCCGACCTCCTCGGCGAGTACGGCTGGTTGAGCAAATTCTGTGCCCGCCACTGCGATGCCGTCATCGTCATGTCCGAAGGGATGGCGGCGGAACTCGACTCCCCGTGTCACGTCATTCCGCACGGAATCGACCTCGAACGGTTTTCCCCGCAACCGACGGGTGAAGCCCGCGACGCGGTCGGGTGGTCCCGAAACGCCAAACACGTCCTCTTTCCCTATCCGCCGATGCGGGAGGTAAAGGACTTCCCGCGAGCGGAGCGGGTGGTCACGGCCGCCGCGAAGCAGGTCGATGGGCCGGTGGAACTCCAGAGCGTCTACGGGGTACCACACGACGAGATGGCCTCCTACTACAACGCGGCGGACGTACTCCTGTTGCCCTCGAAGAGCGAGGGGTCGCCGAACTCCGTCAAGGAGGCGATGGCGTGTAACCTGCCGGTCGTGACGACCGACGTCGGCGACGTCGAGGACCGCTTGGCGGACGTCTCTCCGTCGCACGTCTGTCGGTCCGACGACGAACTCGTGGACGGGTTGGTGGACGTGCTTTCGTCCCCCCGTCCGTCGAACGGACGCGAGAACGTCCGCGACGTCGGACTCGAACGAATGGGCGATCGGATCCGTGCGGTCTACGAGTCCGTCCTCTGATGTGCCCTCACACATCGATTCAGGTTCGGCCGCCGTCACCCTGTTCGTCACGACATCGGCGAATCAGGTGGTCTATAACAAAGGGCCGTTCCGGCGACGAGGGTGACGATTAAATGGCACGGACCTACGCACACCGACTGGAGAAGATAACGCTGGTCGCCGGGTTCTGTGCGCTCGCAGCGGGGGTTTTCATCGCACACAGATCGCCAGCGCACGGCTACGAACTCTCGATCTACCGATCGACGCCGCTCCTCTTCTGGGTCGGGGCGGGCCTCGCGCTCCTCCTCGGCACTGGGGTTGCGGTGTCCGCACCCGACTGGTATCGCACGCTCGGTCTCGTACTGGGCGGGGCGACGGTGCTGATCATCGCGTCACTCCCGCTCGTCAGGGGGTATTACTTCTACGGGCCGGGCGACTCGCTGACACATCTCGGATGGGCGAAGGACATCATCTCGGGGAACATGCCCGCCTACGATCTGTTGTACCCCGGTACGCATACCATCGCGATCGTGGTTCACGAAGCGACCGGCATGGCGCTCACGCAGGCGATGCTCGTCATGGTTTCCGCGTTCGTCCTCGTCTATCTGCTGTTCGTTCCGCTCACCGTCGGTGCCGTGGTGGACGACGACAGGGCGGTGACGTACGCGGCGATTTCGGGATTCCTGCTCCTGCCGATAAACACGATCAGCGTCTTCATCATGCCGCACCCGACCTCGCAGGCCATCCTGTTCCTCCCGCTCATACTCTACCTCGTGGCGAAGTACGTCACCCTATCGAACCCTCGACGGGTGCCGATTCTGGGAACCGGGGCGGGGGCGCTACTCGTCCTCGCGTCGATCGCCGTCGTGTTCGTTCATCCCCAACAAGCAGCCAACGTCATCCTGTTGTTCGGCGGCGTCATCGTCGTCCAGTTCGTCTATCGCCTGTTTCGCGACGAGCACGCCATCGCACACCATCGGGCGCTGTACTCTCAGACGTTCTTCCTCGGGGCGATGTTTCTCGCGTGGTCACCGTTTCATCAACGGTCGGGCGGGGCGGTGCACGCGCTCATCAACAGCCTGCTCTCCGATCCGACTGCGGGCGCGGATTCCGCGCATGCGGCCGCGAGCCTCGCCCAACTCGGCGGCAGCATCCGTCTGCTCTTCTTGAAACTGTTTCTCGTCAGTTTCGTCTTCCTCCTCCTAGCTGGCATCCTGATGCTCGGCGGCCTCCTCGGCCGCGTTCGTGGAACGGACGCGAACGCGTTCAGTAAGTATCTCGCCATCGGCACCGTTCCGTTGTTCGTCCTCTTCGTCGCCTTCTTCATCGCCAGTTACGCTCAGTTTCACTTTCGGATACTGGGATTCCTCATGGTCCCCGTTACGATGCTCGGGGCAATCGCGCTCGCCCGTGGGGTGGACGCGGCCGGAAGAAGACTACCGAACGACGGCCCGGTGTCCGGGTTCATCGTGATACTCTTCGCCATCATGCTCGTCCTCTCGCTGGTGACCATATTCCACTCTCCCTACATGTACCAGACGTCCGGACAGGTTTCGGACGGCGAGATGACGGGATTCTCGACGGCGCTCGCACACCGAGGTGACGTGAAATTCACCGGACTTCGAGCGTCCGGCAAGCGGTACTCGGACGGAATTCTCGGCTACGAGGCGAGCAGACGCGCCGATTTCCGTGGCGAGGGAATTTACGGCAACTACAACGCTACCGAGAAGAACTTCACCGCCGGACGGTTGGAACACGTCTTCGATGGGCCGCGATACCTCCCGATAACCGACGCCGCCAGGGAGCGAGAGCTCTCCGTGTATCGCGGGCTTCGATTCCCGGAGCGTGGATTCAGAACGCTCGAAAGTCAGCCCGGCGTGGACAGGGTACAATCGGGTGGCGGCTTCGATCTCTACTACATCAAATGACGGGATTCAGATTGCAGAAACTCACCCGATAATGGACACGGAAACCTTCGCACGCGGATTCAAGGCATCGTTGGGTGCTCGTGCGGTTCACATGGTTGCGAGCGGGTTGTTAGTCCTCGTCCTCACCCGCTTTTTGCTCACACCTGCCCAGTACGGACTTCTCGGTAGCGCGCTCGCCGTGTTCGGCGTCGCCGGACTGTTCGCCGACCTCGGCACTTCGAAATCGGCGGCCCGATACGTCACCGAATATCGGGAACGCGATCCGGGACAGGTCCCCTACGTTCTCCGTGCGGCGCTTCGCTATCGGGTCATCGCTATCGTCGTCGTGGCCGGGGCGTTCTCCCTGTTTTCGGGGACTATCGCCCGTCTCATCCACCAACCCGAACTCGCTCCGCTGATGGTGTTCGGCGGGGCGTACATCGCATGTTACTCGCTCTCCACGTTCGCAGTCGTCGTGTTTCAAGGATTCAATCGCGTGACGTGGAGCGCCGTGACGCGGGCGACGGGAAGCGTAAGTCTACTGGTGTTCGTCGTCATCGGCGTCGTCGTCCTCGGCGGTGCTGGCGGCGCACTCCTCGGCTACGTGGCTAGCTATGCGGTGGCGACGGTCGTCGGGTTCGCCGTCCTCTACTGGAAGTTCTACTCGACCATCGACGACGCGGACGAACCCGAGGACGGACTCTCTCGGCGCGTCCTCAGGTACAGCATCCCGCTCACGGCGACGCAGGGTGCGAACGTCCTCGACAAGCGCATCGACACCATCCTCGTCGGGGCCATCGTCGGACCGGTCGCGGTGAGTTCCTACTACCTCGCCAAGAACATCGCCACGTTCCTTCAGGCCCCCGCGGCCTCCCTCGGATTCACCATCTCGCCGACCTACGGCGAGCAGAAGGCCGACGACGCACGCGACGCGGCCGCGAGTCTCTACGGGACGACGTTACGGCACACGCTCCTGCTCTACGTTCCCGCCGCCGCCGGATTGGCACTCCTCGCCGGTCCCGCCGTGAGGCAGGTGTTCGGCGCGAAATACGCCGGGGCCATCCCTGTCGTGCAGGTGTTCTCGGGGTACGTCGTCCTAAGCGCCGTGTCGTTGATCACCAGCGACGCGCTCGACTACCTCGGTAGAGCGCGGGAACGGGCGTGGGCCAAGGGCGCAACCTCCGCCGCGAACTTCGCCCTCAACCTCGTCCTCATCCCGTCGTTCGGTGCCGTCGGCGCGGCGTGGGCCACCGTCGCGACCTTTTCGGTGTACGTCGCCGTCAACGTGCTCGTTGTCCACCACGAATTGGAACTCCCGGTTTCGCGCCTGTTCCGACACGCCGCCTTCGTCCTCGCCATCACGTTCGCCATGTCCGTCGTCGTGTATCTCGCCCTCCCGTTCGTCTCGGGACCGATATCGCTCGCCGGGGTGGTGCTACTCGGCGGCGCTATCTGGGCCGGTTTGGCGACGATGAGCGGCCTGCTCGACATCGGTCGCGTCGCGAACGTGCTGGAGTCCTAACGGAGTCGGTCGACACGACCGACCGGATTACGACCGCTTGACGGTGGGTTCGAATTCACACCCCTAGAACCAAAGGTCCGTACGGCGCATCTCCAATCGATCCATCGTGTCCGCCTTGTCAACGACGCTCACGGACGCTCTCGGCCTCGACGTCCCCATCGTTCAAGCGCCCATCGGAAGCGCAACCTGTCCCGAACTGGCGGCCGCCGTCGCGGACGCTGGCGCGCTCGGAATGTTGGCCATCACGTGGCGGGACGCGACGACGACCCGTCGGCTTTTGGCCGAAACCGATCGCCGAACCGACGGCGTGTTCGGCGTGAACATCGTCGAGGATCCGAGCGCGAAGGACGTTCCGACGGAAACACATCTCGAAGCCTGTCTCGACGCCGGTGTCGAGGTGTTCTCGTTCTCGTTCGGAACCGCCGCACCGTACGTCGGACGAATTCACGACCACGACGGTATCGTTCTCCAATCCGTCGGCAGCGCCGAGGAAGCGAAGAACGCCGTCGATGCGGGCGTGGACGTCCTCGTCGCACAGGGGTGGGAAGCGGGCGGTCACGTACAAAGCGAGGTCGCAACCCTGCCGTTAGTCCCGCGTATCGTCGATACCGTTCCCGAGACGCCCGTTATCGCGGCCGGAGGTATCGCGGACGGTCGCGGGATCGCCGCCGTCCTCACTCTCGGCGCAGCTGGCGCGTGGCTCGGGACGCGATTCCTCGCGACGGAAGAGGCCAACGTCCACCGGCGATATCGACGGCGAGTGATCGAAGCGAACGAGACCGAGACGGTCTACGCTACCCTCTTCGACGAGGGATGGCCGGAGGTGCCACATCGAGTGATCGAAAACGCGACCGTCTCGGACTGGAACGCTGCAGGACGACCCGAAAGCCATCGGCCGGGAGAGGGGGAGGTCGTCGCGGAAACTGACGATGGGGACCCCGTTCACAGATACGAAGATTCGCTCGCCGTTCCCGAGATGAACGGGGACGTGGAGGAGCTGCCGCTGTACGCCGGGCAGAGCGCGGGATTGACCGAAACGACACGACCGGCGAGGAGGGTCGTTGAAACGCTCACCGAGGAGACTCTCGAAGCGTTAAAGCGGAATTGACTGACGGATCTAAAATACTCGGTAATCCTTCGCGGTTGCTCCTCACCTT
>NZ_JBAWAC010000654.1:0-10367 GCF_049589095.1 Haladaptatus sp.
CGGAACTGACGCTCATTTGTTCAGTCCCCGGTATGCGGTGCTTTCCGCTCCTCGAATCGCTGTCCGGCAAGGGGTTCCGTTGGAGTGAAATGATCCATCGTAGAAGTGAATCCCATCAGATTGGAGGCTACCATCCGGGCAGAGAGTGTCGTCGTTACTTCGGACCGAGACGGACTGGCGTCTCGGTAATCGATCGTTTCGTTGCTCGCGTGCCATGTAGTTCAATATCGGACGTGGATTTTAAAAAGGTATTGGGTCTACGTCAATGATAAAGCTCTAATTTATCTTCTGACAGCGAGTTGGTACGTTTATGCAGTCGATATGTTCGTTTTCCTCGACGGGAGCGTCATCGGTCTTTTACTATCCCGAAATGGAACCTTTCTCCGACGATGGCGAACTTCGATGGACGGGAGTATCGGCAGATAGTCCGGCGACTCGCGCGAAAAGTCAACGATCGGATCGATACCGGGATGAGCATGCGCGCCGCGCTGTATTGTTCTGTCGGGGAGTGTATCGGCGACCTCTGGAATCGGGACGTGTCGCTACGCGTCTGTGAACTCTCCGAACGGGAACCGGAGATCGAGATGGTGAACGAGATCGTCGCCGAGGATGTGACCGACACGCACGCCGATTATGAGGTGTTCATTCGCGCGGTGGCGTTCTCCGTCCTCTATCAGGACGTGCGCGAAGCGGTCGAAAACACGATTCCGGTCGAACGGGACGCCGCCCGTTCCGACTAGCCACGCCGTTCGATCTCTTCATCTTCGACCGACGCAGGCCGGGCGACAAGTCCATACGTTTAGGCACGTCCGGGTCGTGGTCAATCCATGCCCGACACTCCCCACCCGGACGAGGAATTTTCGCCCTGTACCAACTGCGGGACGCTCGTCGATCTCGGTGAGTACCACCCCACGGTCATCGTTCGTCACAGCGTCACCGCCAATCAAACCGAAAACGTGACGCTCCACTTCTGTAGCGAGGATTGTCTGGACGAGTGGACCGGTCCGTTTCCGTAGTATCTCGAAAACTATCCGCCGTTCCGATCCGTCGCTCCACCGATACGCCGTTCCGCCGATCCATCCCCCACCGTTCGGCTGTACGCGGTAATCCGACCATACCCGTAGTTTTCCCACGGATGTCTCCGAAACGCTCAGCGATTTTTACCCGTCTCGGAACCATGGTTCGGTTATGGAGTTCGAACGTCCGGAATCGCGGTGGAAACGAGTTGCAATCATCGTCGGCATCGCGTTCGGGTTTCTCGCCGTTTCGTTCGTCGCGATCCCAGTCGCGCTCCTCGCCGGTGAACTCCTCGCCGGAATCGTCGTCGGGATCGTTCGCGTGATCACCGAACCACGTACGGGTCAGCACCCGGCATGAACCGTCCCAGATCGACCGACTGCTGATAATCCGACGAAAGGATCCCGGTCAGGCGCTCGCGGAGTTCGTCGCCGTCGTCCGCATCCCACTCGCGGGGATCACGAATCGGAACGACGAGGAACCCCCGTCCCTTGATCTCTTCGGCGTGCAGCGCCGCCATGTCCGGTGTTCCGCCGTCGAAGCCGTATTTGTCTGCCTGCGCGGTGAACTCCCAGAAGACGTGTTCCGTCGCCGTTTCTCCGACCGGCAGGAGGACGTGTGCCGCGATGGCTCTGAGTTCGGCGTCGAAAAAGCGCTCCATGTCGTCGTACTCCTTCGGGGTCGGTGGCCGACCGTCGGGAAGCCTGCTCATGTGGAGGTAACTCATGAACAGGTTGGCGATGGTCGGTTCGTTGCTGTACACGTCGCCGAGGAGGCCGACGTCGTTCAGCACCGGTTGGAGTTTTTCGCCGGCTTCGCCGCCGGTGAACGGGACGTTCGTCTCGGTACCACCGTGCGTTCCCGGGTGGTCGCCGATGAGATGGAAATCCGCGTTCGCGTCGCCGTAGCCGAACACTGCACAGTCCCCGTCGTGCCGTTCTTCACACTGACAGGAGGGTCGCATTCCGAACGGGTTACGTACCCGTCCTTCTTCGTGGAGCCATTTCACACCTTTCGTAGCAGTTCCGTATGAAAAAGCGCGTCGGTACGGGTGAATCTCATCGCTGACTGGCTGAGATTCTACGATCGTCCGTCGCGTGTATGAACACTGAAAACGGTAGATGCATTGAGTGATGCACCGAACCAGACACAGAGGTATAGATTTGACAGGCGCAAAGCCGTGGATTTTCGTGGGTGATCCAATTCTTATTCGTTCCCTCCTTCCTGGTATGTCATAGCATATTCTACAATGGCAGATTACTATTTAGTCTTTGTGGTGGTTTTAGTGCCCAAATCCCTCCATTGGGAACCCATTGCCGGAATAACAGTACAAATGCGGTCTCAAGAGCGAAATAATTTGAATATGTGGTTTGTACTTCCCCCACATACTTTCGAGATGAGACGCATGACTCATTTCTGCGGATGTGTTCGGTGGTCGATGCGCCGCTCCCGGGAGTGTCGAACGCGAAAAAATCGTGGGACGAACGCTCGTGGTTACTTCTCGTTCACTTCCAGCACTCGGCCCGCCGCGATGGTCTGGCCCATGTCCCGCACCGCGAAACTCCCGAGTTCGGGAATCTCCGAGGACGGTTCGATGGAGAGCGGTTTTTGTGGCCTGACGGTCACGACGGCGGCGTCGCCGCTCTGGATGTAGTCCGGGTTTTCCTCGACGACTTCGCCGCTGGCCGGGTCGATTTTCTGGTCGATGGATTCGATGGTGCAGGCGTCCTGTGCCGTGTGGGCGTGGAACACCGGCGTGTAGCCCGCCGTGATGACCGACGGGTGTTGCATCACGACGATTTGGGCCGTGAACGTGTCCGCCACCTTCGGCGGGTCGTCCGCCGGACCGCAGACGTCTCCCCGTCGGATGTCGTTTTTCCCGACCCCACGCACGTTGAAGCCGACGTTATCTCCCGGCCCCGCTTCGGGAACTTCCTCGTGGTGCATCTCGATGGTCTTCACTTCCCCGCTTACGTCGCTGGGTTGGAACGAAACCGTATCGCCCATGTTCAGCATGCCGGTTTCGACGCGTCCGACCGGAACGGTCCCGATTCCCGAAATCGTGTACACGTCCTGAATCGGCAGGCGGAGCGGCGCGTCGGTCGGTGCTTCCGGCATCGGCAGGTCGTTCAGCGCTTCGAGGACCGTCGAACCGTCGTACCACGGCATCTCGTCGCTCTGTTCGACGATGTTGTCGCCCGCGAGTGCCGAAATCGGGATGAACGACGCGTCCTCGGTGTCGAAGCGGACCTGATTCAACAGTTTCGTCACTTCGTCTACGACCTCACGATAGCGGTCCTCGTCGTAATTGACCGAGTCCATCTTGTTGACCGCGACGATGAGTTCGTTGATACCCAAGGTGCGCGCGAGGAAGACGTGTTCCTGTGTCTGCGGTGCAACGCCGTCGTCCGCTGCGACGACGAGGACCGCGTTGTCGGCTTGGCTCGCGCCCGTGATCATGTTTTTCACGAAGTCACGGTGGCCGGGCGTATCGACGATGGTGAAGTAGTACTCGTCGGTGTCGAACTCCTGATGGGCGATGTCGATGGTGACGCCGCGTTCCCGCTCCTCCGCGAGGTTGTCCATCACGTAGGCGAACTCGAATCCGCCTTTGCCTTTCTCCTCGGCTTCGCGCTTGTGCTGTTCGATGACGTGCTCCGGGACGCTTCCCGTTTCGAAGAGCAGTCGGCCGACCAACGTGGATTTCCCGTGGTCGACGTGGCCGATAATCGCTAGGTTCTGGTGTGGTTTGTCTGGCATTCCCCATTCCCCCGTGTAGGGAACGTATCGGTACGAATGAGGAAAACAGTTGTGCCGACTCCATCAAAATCCGTGGGAGGAGATGCGCCGACCGGACGATCCGACGGTTAGATGGAATACACGGTCGATCGCGTCGGAAGTTTGATGCGAACCGGATCGAATGCTACCGTATGGAAGCGCCGCAGAGAAGCTTTGAAGCGTTCCTCATCGGTGACGACCTCGGCCTGACCAAACGATGGGGAGCGATTGCGGTGGGTCTCTTCACCCTCGTCCTCGCCATCTCCGTTTCCGGGTACGACCAAACCGTGTATTCCATCGTCCCCGGACGGGTGGTCGTCTACGGTGCGGCGACGCTACTGGTTCTACTGGCGGGGTGGCAGGCGTATCGAAACTGCGGCATCATCGTTAGCGTCTCCCTGTGTCTCGCTCCCGTGAGTGCCCTCTTCATCCGAATCATCGGCGAAGGACAAACCAGCAGTCCGACAGCCGTTGGGACACTCCTCCTCGGTGTCGGTTGGGGACTGGCGTTCGGCGTGCCCCCCGGTATCCTCGGCTTCCTCCTCGGATACGCAGGGAGAAACGTGATGCCCACGGAAAAATCCGCTTGAGCACCTACTCGTTGGATTCACACATCGACCGAGGGGAGAGACTGAAATCCCACACCACCCGACTTCGGTCAACTCCTCCTCCGTGCCCCCTCTTTCCGGGCGTCGTCCCTATCGTCGCTCCCTCCACTGCTCCCTCTTTCCCTACCGTCTCCGTCCGTCAACGTCAGTTCCTCTCGCAACTGCTTCCGTATCCCGTCCGACGAAACCCCGTTCTCGCGCGCCCGTTCGGTGAGTTGATGGAGCGCCTCGCCGAACCCCTCTTCGTCCTCGACACCGCCGTTCGGTATCACCCCGTTCCCGATTCCTGCGGCCCGGTCGCCCGTCCGCCCGGCGAGGACGGCGTTGACCGCCGCGCCGAACAGGATGACGAAACTGCCGACGTACAGCCAGACGATGACCAACAGGAGGTTTCCGATGGTTCCGTACAGGCTGGTGTTGTACGCCGACACTTGGGCGTACATGTGGAAAATCGCGTGTAGGAGTTGCCACCCCACCGCCGCGATGACCACGCCCGGGAGGACTTCGCGGATGGAAACGTCGATGTTCGGAAAGACATAGTACATCGGGAAGAACGCGACGCCGAGGGCGAGTACCGACACGATCTCTGTCAGCGAACTGTCGAACGGAACCCGTTGCGGTGTCGGAAGCGTCGCGCTCGTCACGCCGATGGTAACGACGACGAGGACAAGTGCGACGAGGACGACGATACCGTCCTCCAGTTCGTCCACGAACGAGGTCTTCCGTTCCACGTCGTAGATGTCGGCGAATGCGGCGTCGAGCGCTCGGAAGATGCGGAACGTCCCCCAGAGAAGCACTCCGACCACGACGATGGAGTCGCCGGGCGAGGGTGCGCCCGTGATCGCGTTTCTGAGGAAGATGTTGGCACTCGCCGGGAGGTAGGAACCGATCTCCTGTACCAATTGTTCCGCGAGTTGCTGACCGCCGACGGTGGAGACGATGACCGTCAACAGCAGGAGGACGGGAAGCAGGGAGACGAACGAGTGATACGCGATGCTCCCCGCCATGAACTTGATGTTCTCCTCCCGCACCTCCTGCACGATGTCCCGACTCAGCGAGACCACACGACGGAGCCGAGGGTTCATACCCGATGTACGGGGAGGGAGCCTAAAAGTTCCACTTGTCATCCCACGAATATCGCTCGTCATTTCAACGAATCCTGCTTGCCCCGTCCCGCCGTTTTAAGCCCTTCTCGTCCCACTTTCGTGTATGAAAGCCGCAGTCCTCAGAGAGTACGGCGAACCCCTCGAAATCGAAGCCGTGCCGCGTCCGGACCCCGAAGACCACGGCGTCGTCATCGAAACCGAGGCGTGTGGCATCTGCCGGAGCGACTGGCACGCGTGGCAAGGCCACGGCGAATGGGCCGACGACCAAGTCCCGCTCGGCCAAATCCTCGGTCACGAACCCGCGGGAACAGTGGTCGAGGTCGGCGAGGGGGTAACGGACATCGCGGAGGGAGACCGAATCGCGGTGCCGTTCAACCTCGGACGAGGGCACTGTGAGTACTGTCGGAACGGCCACGGCAACGTCTGTGCGAACGGTATCGCGCTCGGTTTCGAGGAGGCCGCGCCCGGCGCGTTCGCCGAGGAAGTGCACGTCCCGTACGCCGACTACAATGCAGTGGGACTTCCCGACGCCGTCTCCCCCGTCGAGATGGCCTGTCTGGGCTGTCGGTTCGTCACGGCGTATCACGCCCTCGCTCACCGTGCCGATCTGACGCCGGGCGATTGGGTGGCGGTTCACGGTTGTGGCGGCGTCGGACTCTCGGCGGTTCACGTCGCGGACGCGTTGGGTGCGAACGTCCTCGCGGTGGATTTGGACGAGGACAAACTCGATACGGCGCGGGAACTCGGCGCTGACGAGACGCTCCGCGCCGACGAGGTGGACGTGCCGAGGGTGATTCACGCGCGAATCGGCGGGGCGCACGTCTCGGTCGATGCACTGGGCATCGCGGAAACCTGCCGCAACTCCATCGACTGTCTCCGTCCGCGAGGGCAACACGTGCAACTCGGGTTGACCACGGACGACGAACGAGGCGAAATCCCGTTCCCGACGGATGCCATGACGATGCGCGAAATCACGTTTCTCGGTTCGCGCGGGATGCCGCCGACTCGCTACCCCGAACTGCTTCGGATGATGGAGCGTGGTTCCATCTCGCCCGGCAAACTGGTGACGAAGACCGTTTCGTTGGCCGACGTCCCCGACCGCCTCGCCGCGATGAACGATTTCGGCACGTCCGGTATCGAGGTCGTCGAGTTTTCGTAGTTTCTGCCTTCTTCTACCGGATATTTTACCTATTTGGAAAATTAACTTGATGTATGACTTTCGACGGTCTCTCCCTCCAACGTGCCGTCCTCATCGGTGCTCTTCTCTTGGCAACGCCGTTCGTCGCGTTCTTCCTCATCGCTGGGGCGATGATGACGAATACCGGGCTGGTGGGGTGGCTGTTGCTGGTAACCCTCCCGTTGTCGTTGTTCGCCGTCGGTCTCTGGCTACTGGCTGGCGAGACGCTGGACTGGACGTACTGGGTTCGAAAATTCGCGTAGAATCGTTTCGCTGGTTTCCGATCTAGACCGGCACTTCGTTCAGACAGTTCACCTGGTCCCAGTCGCCCGTCTCGTCCAACCGATAGAGTCGCTGGCGTGCGTCGGGGATGTACACTTCCTCCGTGACGGCTCCGATTTCCGTCAGGTTCTCCAGCGCGCTCCTGACCGTCCGTGCGGACAACCGTGACCGCTGAACGATTTCCTTCTGCGTATGGGAACCACTGTACTCCAGAACTTTGAAAACGAGCTTCGCACTGGGCGGTAGCTCACATAGGCAGGTCAGGGTCTGCTTCTCCATACGGTTTCCAACGGAACCAACCCACTAAACCGCTCGCTAACCTTATAGTAACCCGGTGACATCCGTGTCACCGGAGAAAAAACGCAGGTTCTTTCATTGATGCCTGTGAATATAGTGATATGCAGCCTGAACTTGCAAGCAGAACGCGATCCTCGGACATGGACCGGTTGTTCTGCCAGGAATGTGGGGAACGATTCGACGCCGACGCTGCGACAGACGACGGCTGGCACTATCGGTGTCCGAACGAGGACTGCGACGGCGCGGGTATCCGGGAGGACCTCTACCCTGTAGGGGACGTTCTTCCCTCGCGTCGATAACGTTCGACTTCCAATCGAGTGGTTCGGTTTCTTTCTCCCCACGTTCGATAGAAACCCTTTAAGTTCCCCGCCGACGCCACAACGACCATCGATTGCGGTTTGACAGTTTCCTGATTCAGGCGCTCGCAACGCTCATGCTCGTGGCCGGTCTCGTTCTGGCCGGGTACGCACTCATTCAGCCGCCGCAAAGCTCGACGACGTACACCCTCTCGATACAGCAAGCGGACAAGAACGATCTCGGCGTGCGTTCTTCGTCAGTCAGGTACGGCGACCTATCTTTTTCGAGGAGAGAATCCCGCCGTTTACGGCGGGAGTGAATCCGACAACACCTCCACAGTCCACCGACGATGGCAGGCCGGAAATTCAACGCCAATCCAGATCATTAAGTAGGTTTATCTACATAGCCTATGTATGGCGATCCAAGTCAATCGCACCTACGTTGCCTCCATACAGAACCAGCAACAAGTGCAGAGTGACTTGGACTCGCTCGGGTTTGCCGCCTCGAAACTCTGGAACATCGCACGATGGACGTGTGACCGTATCTGGAACGAAACAGGGACAATCCCCGAGGATGGCCCACTCAAGGCATACCTGAAGAACCACGAACGCTACGCCGACCTCAATTCTCAGTCGAGTCAGCGAGTCATCGAAGAACTCGTTGAAGCGTTCTACGGTTGGTACGCCAAGCGCCGAAACGGGGACGACCGCGCAAACCCACCGAAGTACCGCAAACACAACGGCGAACACCCACGTTCCACAGTCACGTTCAAAGAAGACGGCTTCAAACATGATTCCCACAACAACCGGATTCGCCTCTCCAAAGGCCGAAACCTCAAAGAACACTGGTCGGACTTCATCCTCTGCGAAATCGAGACTCGACCAGACGTTGTTGTCGAGAACATCCGCCAAGTCAAAGCCGTCTGGAACGGCGATGAATGGGAACTCCACATCGTGTGCAAACATGAAATCGAGGCCGAGTCCCCCGGCGACGAAACCGCCGGAATAGATCTTGGCATCTCGAACTTCGCCGCCGTCTCGTATTCCACGGACAACCACGAGTTGTATCCGGGGAACGCTCTCAAGACCGACGAACGATATTTCGCCAAGGAAATAGCGAAGTGTAACTCCTCCCGGTCGAACAAGGCACTTCGACTCCGACGGAAGCGTTCCGAGCGTCGGTCGCACTACCTGCACGCCGTCACCAGACACATCGTCGCAGAATGCGTTGAACAGGATGTCGGAACGATTGCTGTCGGCAACCTCGAAGGTATCCGTGAAGACGACGAAACTGGCGAATTCCGTAACTGGGGTGACCGTGGTAACGAAGGCTTGCACGGGTGGGCGTTCGACCGCTTCACGAACCTGCTCACGTACAAGGCGAAAGCCGAAGGTATCGCCGTGGTCACGGTGAGTGAGCGAGACACATCGAAGACGTGTTCGTGTTGTGGGCAGAAGCGAGATGCTAACTGTGTGGAGCGTGGGTTGTACGTCTGTCGTGGGTGTGACGCTGTGATGAATGCCGACTCGAATGGCGCAGAGAACATTCGGTGTCGGTTAGACCAAGCAGAAAAGGTAACTCTGAATCCCCAATCTTCCGAGGATAGGAGTAGCGGGCGTGTGGCACGTCCTGTAGTCAACCTGTTCCGTCGTGGAGAACACGACCCGAGTAGTGGACAGGGGACGTTCGCTGAACCAGCGGGCATCTACAAACCGTAAATATCCCAACTGCTGTACGGGAAGCCCCGCCGTGAACGGCAGGGAGGATGTCACCGGACGAGGCCAGAATCGCGTTCGGTCATGCGAAACTGCACGGATCGTATCATATGTCTAGCAAACCGCCGGACTCGTTGTGGAATCATTCGTACGTCATCGACCATGAGAGCGTCTATTCGCTCACTATCTCGGAGACCGAACACATAACCGAGCGAATGGCGAACCTGTTCGGCGGGACGATGAGCGCCGTCATCGGGGCGTTCATCTTCGTCTCGTGGTTGGACGTGCTGTCGGGCTTTCGGGCGAACGAGTGACGGTTCAGTTCTCGCCCATCAGCCCGTCGATATCCTCGCGGAGGGCGTCGGCGAACTCACGACGGAGGCGAAGCGATTCTTCGTGTGGAAGCGTCCATCCTCCTTCCATCTGTTCCGAAATGGGGTGATAGCGCGTCACGTCGAACCCCATCGTGGTCAGGTAATCCTGCACGCGTAGCGACCCGATTCCTTCGCTGATGGCCGCCGTGCTGAGACCCCGAAGCTCCGGAAACGGTGGGATTCCGATCTGCTCCGTCCGGATTCCGGTTTCCCCCACGACCACGTCCTTGTAGTCCGTCTGATGCATGAGTTCCGTCACTTCACCCACGAGGCGGATTATCTCGCTCGGCAGGGCGGTGTCCGGGGCGCGCCACTCGACCGTCGGGGAGCGGTGGCGAAGCCGAACCGGCGTCAGCACGGCATCCTCGCGGTCGAAATGTTCGTTGAACGTTTCGGGATCGATACCGCGTTCCCGCGCGATGAGTTTGAGAATGTAGTACTGCTCGTCGATTCGGGCTTCCCACTGGTCCTCGTTTTCGACGTAGTCCCAGAGGTCGCGGTAGCGGGCGAACGTCGAGTGCGATTCGTAGCGATACACCGCCGCGCGGGACGAACAGGCCAGTTTGCTCCCGTTGTAGTACGGCGAGGAACAGACCAGCGCCAGCGCGGGGTCGAGCGCCGTCAGCAGGTTCAACTGTCGAACGACGTTTCCCTTATCGAAGTGGACGTGCGTCCCCGCACAGTTCATCGCGTACTCCACGTCGTCGCCGTATATC